>NZ_DATMLH010000287.1:0-16051 GCF_035570115.1 Mycobacterium sp. | reverse complement strand
ACTGATCTTCGGCACCACGTTCAGCAAGCTGCACGTGATCAACACCGGGCCGGTGTCCTACCTGGCGTTCCTGGCGCCGGGCATCATCGCCCAGTCGGCGCTGTTCATCTCGATCTTTTATGGCATCCAGATCATCTGGGACCGCGACGCCGGCATCCTGGCCAAGCTGATGGTGACGCCGTCGCCCGCGTCGGCGCTGATCTCCGGCAAGGCGTTCGCGGCGGGCGTGCGATCGGTGGCCCAGGTCGTCGGCGTGTTGGCGCTGGCCTATGCGATGGGCATCGGGCTGACGATCAACCCGCTGCGGATCCTGGCCGCGATGGCCGTCGTGATGCTGGGTTCGGCGTTTTTCGCCTGCCTGTCGATGACGTTGGCCGGCCTGGTGCGCAGCCGCGACCGGCTGATGGGAATCGGCCAGGCGATCACCATGCCCCTGTTCTTTGCGTCCAACGCGCTGTATCCGGTCGACGCCATGCCGGCCTGGCTGCGTGTGCTCAGCACGGTCAACCCGCTCAGTTACGAAGTCCACGCCCTACGGGCGCTGCTGATCGGCACACCGTTCAACCCGCTGGACGTCGTGGTATTGGCGGTTGCGGCGATTCTCGGAATTGCCGCTGCCTCAACGCTTTTGCGACGCTTGGTCAGATAGATCACGAATATGTAACGCCCCCTGCTGAATTCGATTCGGCAGGGGCTACTTCGTTCTCGGGCAGCTCCGAGTCGGAATCGTTATCTCCGGGTAACGCTTCGAGCCTCAATCGTTAGCGAACCGCGATCGCACACCCCGAGGTGACTAACAGGCTTGTAGTTACTTGCGTGTTTGACTGCCACAGACAGCTATTCGACCGCTTATGCGGCAAATGAAAGTTGGGATAGGAGCTATGAAGTTCGCAGAGAAGTTCCGCGGTGCGGCGTCGCGTTTGCCGCGCCGACTGGCAATCGCGACCATCGGGGCAGCACTGCTGGCCGGTGTGGTCGGTGCTATCGGCGGCTCGGCGACCGTGGGGGCGTTCTCCAAGAAGGGCCTGCCGGTCGAGTATCTACAAGTACCCTCTGCGGCGATGGGCCGCAGCATCAAGGTCCAGTTCCAGGGCGGCGGACCGCACGCGGTCTACCTGCTCGACGGGCTGCGCGCCCAAGACGACTTCAACGGCTGGGACATCAACACTCCCGCGTTCGAGGAGTACTACCAGTCCGGCCTTTCGGTGATCATGCCGGTTGGCGGACAGTCCAGCTTCTACAGCGACTGGTACCAGCCAGCCTGCGGCAAAACGGGCTGCCAGACCTACAAGTGGGAAACGTTTGTGACCAGGGAACTTCCGACGTACCTGCAGGCCAACCGGGGTATCTCGCCGAATGGTAATGCTGCGGTGGGTCTTTCGATGTCGGGTGGCTCCGCACTGATTCTGGCCGCGTACTACCCGCAGCAGTTCTCCTACGCGGGATCGCTGTCGGGCTTCCTGAACCCGTCCGAGGGCTGGTGGCCGACGCTGATCGGTCTGGCGATGGGCGACGCGGGCGGTTACAACGCCACCAACATGTGGGGTCCGACGAGCGACCCGGCGTGGAAGCGCAACGACCCGATGGTCCAGATCCCTCGGCTGGTGCAAAACAACACCCGCATTTGGGTCTACTGCGGCAACGGCACTCCGAACGACCTTGGCGGCGACAGCATGCCGGCCAAGTTCCTCGAGCAATTCACGCTGCGCACCAACGAGCAGTTCCGTGACAACTACGCGGCCGCGGGCGGCAACAACGCCACGTTCAACTTCCCGCCCAATGGGACGCATGACTGGGGTTACTGGAACCAGCAACTGGTCGCCATGAAGCCCGACATCCAGCGGACGCTGAGCGCTGCTCAAGCCGCCACCTGACATACCCTCCGACACATCGGCAGCAGCGCACCCCCGGCGCTGCTGCCGATGTTTTTCGCTGGGCGCTAATCCAGCAGCGCGCGACGGTCCTGGTGGAAATAGGTGTATCCGGTTGTCAACGCGCACACCACCGAAGCGGAAATCAGCATGCCGGTCCCATTGACCACCAAGCTGATGCAGCCTCCTAAAGCGGCGCCCAACACGAAGCTGGCGAAGAGTAAAAAGTAGCCGAGCCAATCCGACACGCTTCCGCCCGCGATGTGGCGTTCGATGCCCTGTCCCATCTTGACCAGCGTGCCGGTCACATAACTCAACGGCACCGACACCTCGCCATCCTTGACGAACGACGTGTTCAAAGCGCCAACGCCGAAGACCACCAACATGATCGGCGCGAAGTCGACCAGATTTTCTTCCCACCCCTCATCGATGACGTCCACCAACGTGGCGGCCGCCAGGCTCACGGTCGTGAGCACGGTCGGTCCATGCGGATGCGCCACCCAAAAATGCCGTCTGCACACCGACGCAACCACCACGCCGGCGACGAAGCACAGCATCAGAAGGCCGGCCGCCGCCGACAGCCACGCGTCGCCCCGGAAGTAACCCAGCACGGCACGTTGCGCGTTCCCGGTCATGAATGTGACGAAGTATCCCTCGGAGTGGGTGAATGCCGTCGCACCCAGGATGCCGGCGAGCGCCGCAAGCACCCACGACAACCGCGCCTCACTGTCGAATGTCTCACGCAGCATGAGCACATGCTTTCAGACCGCCGCGGCCCGCGCCTCCTGCCGAGTGCGATGCATATGCCGCTCAAATCAATTAGCCGTCAACTTGGCGATCGACCGCAGCGGAATCGGCAACCAGCCGGGACGGTGCCGAGACTCGTAGCCGGCCTCATAGACGGCCTTGTCCAGTTCGTATGCCGCCAAGATCAGCGCCGAATCACGCGGGTCGATCCCGGATGCGGCCGCATAGCCGTCACAGAACGCAGTACGGTTGCGCTGCACCCACTCTCGGGCGCGCGCGGCGAGCTGTTTGTCGGCGGACTGGTCGACCAACGGTCCGTAGGCCGCGTAGTCAAAGGAACGCATCACGCCCGCCACATCCCGCAACGGCGAATCCGGCGCACGGCGCTCGTCCAGGGGCTGGCCGGGCTCACCTTCGAAGTCGATCAACAGCCAGGACTCCGGCGTGCGCAGCACCTGCCCGAGGTGCAGATCACCGTGCACCCGTTGCACGGTGATCGTCTGCTCCGCCAGCTTCTGGAAACGCTGCTCGATCGGCACTACATACTGCTCGAGCTCGGACACCGCCGCAACCGTCGACGACAACCGCGCGAGCATGGTGTCGACCGGGAAGGGGGCTTGCGACGTGCCGAGGGCTTCGGCGAGCGTGGCGTGCACGGATGCGACGGCTTCACCGAGCCGGTACGACTCGCCGGCGAAGTCCCCGCCGACCTCGTGGGCGTACAGGTCACCTTCTGCGAACAGATCGCGGACACTTGCAGTGGCCATCGCCCAACCCTCAGCCGCATTCGCCGCATACTGGGTCACCATGCCGAGCGGACAGCAGGTATCGGCATTGTTATCAGGCCCCTGCGTGGTCAGCTCGTAGCTGCCGAGCAGTCGTGCCACATGGGGGTTGCCGGCCCGGCCGAGTACCCGATTCAGCTCGATATCGGGGTTGACGCCGGCGCTGACGCGACGGAACACCTTCAGGATGGCGTCTCGCTCGAAGATCACGCTGGTGTTGCTCTGCTCGGCGTCCGACACCCGTGGCGATGCGTCCAGCGGCAGGGTGGCCTCCGGCTCCTTGGTGAATGCCACATCGGAGCGATCCGCGGAGTCCTCGATCAGGGATAGCAGGAATCTCGCCGACGACGGGTCATACAGTGCGTCATAGCCGGTGTGATCGTTGTCGGCGCCGATGGTGGCGACGGTGGTGTACTCGGGAACCGGCGGAGTGTCCCAGCTGACAATCACCTGATAGCGCTCCGCCGAATCGTCGGTGTAAGAGACGTCGACGAGTACCAGGTCAAGACCGTCGCGCAACGTGACCACGTGGCCCGGGTGCGCTTCGGCGATTTCCCGGCCTCGCCCCGCATACCAGCGCTGCTGCGGAAGCCATTCAGACCACGGCAAGTTCATTGCGTCTCCTCTGACTCGGCCAGCTCGAACCAGTAGAACCCGTGGCCTGGCAGCGTCAGTAGGTACGGCAGTTGGCCGATGGGCGGGAACTTGACTTGTCCGGTCAGTTCGACCGGCGTGTAGCCGCTCCAGTGCTGGAGGTTCAATTCGATGGGCTGCGGGAAACGCGACAAATTGTTGACACAAAGCACGACGTCGTCGTCGGCTTCGCGCACGTAGGCCAGTACCGACGGGTTGGATCCACCCATTTCCTCGAACGTACCGACCGCGAATGCCTCATGCCTGCGCCGCACCGCCAACATGGTGCGCGTCCAGTTGAGCAGCGAGGTCGAGGTGTCGCGTTGGGCCTCTACATTCACGGTTTGGTAACCGTAAACCGGATCCTGGCTGGGTGGCACGTACAACCGACCGGGATTGGCGGTGGAAAAGCCGGCGTTGCGGTCGGGGGTCCATTGCATCGGAGTGCGCACCCCGTCGCGATCGCCGAGCCAGATGACATCGCCCATACCGATCTCGTCGCCGTAGTAGATGACCGGGGAGCCGGGCAGCGACAGCAGCAACGCGGTGAACAGCTCGATCTGGTCGGGGTCTTTCTCGAGCAGCGGAGCCAGCCGGCGGCGAATACCCACATTGGCCTTCATCCGTGGGTCCTTGGCGTATTCGGAGTACATGTAGTCGCGCTCGTCGTCGGTGACCATTTCCAGCGTCAGCTCGTCGTGATTACGCAAGAAGATGCCCCACTGCGCCATCTTCGGGATCGGCGGTGTCTGCCCCATGATTTCCGAGATCGGAAAACGCGATTCGCGTCGGACCGCCATGAAGATGCGCGGCATCAGCGGAAAGTGAAATGCCATGTGGCATTCATCGCCACCGGTTTCGGGGTCGCCGAAATATTCGACGACATCACTTGGCCACTGATTTGCCTCGGCAAGCAACACCCGCCCCGGGAATTCGTCGTCGACGACCTTGCGGACGCGCTTGAGGAATGCGTGCGTTTCGGGCAGGTTCTCACAGTTGGTGCCCTCACGTTCGAACAGGTAGGGCACTGCGTCCAGCCGGAACCCGTCGATACCCAGGTCCAGCCAGAACCGCATGACGTCGAGCATCGCCTCCTGAACCGCGGGGTTGTCGTAATTCAGATCCGGCTGGTGGTCGAAGAACCGGTGCCAGTAGAACTGCCGGCGCACGGGGTCAAACGTCCAGTTTGAGTCTTCGGTGTCGACGAAGATGATCCGCGCGTCGGGGTATTTGTCGCTGCTGTCGCTCCACACGTAGTAATCGCCGTATGGCCCGTCGGGGTCGCGGCGCGACTCCTGGAACCACGGGTGTGAATCCGACGTGTGGTTCATCACCAGGTCAGTGATGACCCGGATGCCCCGCCGGTGCGCAGCGTCGAGGAGCTCGACGAAGTCATCGACGGTGCCGAACTCCGGCAGCACCTTGTAGAAGTCCCGGATGTCGTAGCCGCCATCGCGCAACGGTGAGTCGTAGAACGGCGGCAGCCAAATGCAGTCGACGCCCAGCCATTGCAGGTAGTCGATGCGTTCGGTCAGGCCACGCAGGTCGCCGAATCCGTCAGCGTTGGAGTCGTAGAACGCCCTGACCAACACTTCGTAGAAAACCGCGTGTTTGAACCAGGTCGAGTCGGCGGGCAGTTCGCGGGCGTCGGCGAAGTCGTCGGCACTGGGATGTTCGACGACGCCGGCTTCAACGCGACTTCCCCCTGCGGGATCGTGCTCGACGTTATCGTCTCTGTCGCTCGTCAAGTCCACGATGTTACACGTACCCGAGGTGTGCCATCGCAAACCATTTGCACGCCAAACGAATTGAACGCAATCCGGTGAGCTACGCTGCGCAGGTCAGCCCGGCGGACCATCCCCCAGAGTCACGCTGGCGCTGCGACCCCCCAACCCCACCATGACGCTTTCGCCCGGGTGGTGCTGATCAAGAATGTTCGTCAGCGCGGTAGCCGAGTTGACGGGCTGACCGTTGATCGAGGTGATCACATCGCCCGGGGCGAACCCCGCACCGGCGGCGGGACCGGTCGGAATCACCTGCCTGACCACGGCACCCGCGCCACCGGCGGCGTCGTTGACACCGACACCGAGGAATGCCGTCGGACCGATGTGCACCGTCGGGGACCCCCCACCGCCCTGAATCTGCCTGGCGATGGCCATCGCCTCATTGATCGGAATCGCGAAACCTTGCCCGCGGCCCAGGTGGAAGTTCTCGGTCGCGGCGGTGTTCAGGCCGATCACCTGGTTAGCGGAGTTGACGGTGGGCCCACCGGAGTCGCCCGGGCGTATTGCCGCGTCGACCTGCATCAACCCGTTCAGCGTCTCCGTGCTGCCGGTCAACGCGTCGGATGCCGATACGGTCTGGTTCAACCCGACGACGCGGCCTTCCACCGCGCTGGGTGTTCCGCCGGCACCACCGGCGTTGCCCATCGAGACGATCGGTTCGCCGACGGTAACCGTGTCGGAGTTGCCGATGTTGGCAGGCTGCAGTCCGCCTCCGGCAAGTTGCATCACCGCGATGTCATGGTTGCGGTCGAAGCCGATCACCGTGGCCGGGAACGTCTGACCGTTGCCGATGGACCTCACGGTGAGATTGGTCGCGCCGGCGACCACGTGGTTGTTGGTCAGCACCGTGCTAGGACCGATCACAATGCCGGTTCCGGCGCCCACCGCGCTCTGGTATGACAGCTGGGCGTCGACATCGACGATCGTCGGGCCCACCTGCGAGACCGCCGCCAACGCGTCCTGCGGCAGCGGCGGTATCGATGGTGACCCATGCGCGGGCGCTGTGCCCAGGACCAGCCCTGCGACTGTTATCAGGCTGAGCAACCACGATGACCACCGCGGTCTGCGGCGGTGCGATTCGCTCATTCCGTTACCTCCTGCATAGGTTCGAGCCTGATTCAAGTTCGGATTGTCGCAGCGTCGGGGCACCCCCCGCGCGATTTTATTCACTACACCGTAACCGGGGTTTGGGCGTCGGGCATCCCGGCCCATCAGTTGCTGCGCGGTTTGCTGGATGATCGGCGGCCGCCACACGGGCGCTGATCAGGCGGTTCCACCGATCGACGCGATCGGTCGGCTCAGGTGATGGCTGACGTCGGCGACCATGTCCATCAGGGAGTAGTCGCGGAAGGAATACCGCCACCGCCCGTCGACACGCTGGAACCGGTCGTGGTAGCGGCCCGCGACGATGGGCTGCAACGGGAATTCGTCGGTGTGCTGCATCACCGTGTAGTAGCTGCGACACGTAGCGGTGCCTGCGGCCTCGTCGACCTCGATGATCGGGTTGGTGACGACGTGCTTGGTGCGCGGTGTGCCGTCCGGGTACAGCATCACCGTGGACGTCCAGATCCCCAGCATGGTGGCCGCACCAATAGTGCCGTCACCGCCTCCGCCGACCCGCAGGCGAGCGTGCTCGAAGAGTGCCGCCGCCCCCGCGAAGTCGCCGTTGTCCATGCATTCGGCGTAGCGGTACAGCAGGTTGGCGATCTGCGTCTCGGCCGACATACTCATCAACGGTAGTGGCCGACGGTATAGCTTCATAGTTTCTGTTAGACGGCAACTCGACAGCAAAGGTGTCTTTTGCATGGGCGTGCTCAATTCATTCCGACTCGACGACAAAGTCGTGGTCGTGACCGGTGCGTCGTCGGGGCTGGGGGTGGCGTTCGCTCAGGCCTTCGCCGAGGCCGGCGCCGACGTCGTGTTGGGTGCGCGCCGCGTCGACAGGTTGGCCGAGACTGCCGCGCTCGTCGAAGCCGCCGGCCGCAAACCGCTCTCGGTGGCCACCGACGTCGGCGTGCCCGAGCAATGCCAGGCGCTGGTCGACGGCGCGATCCAGGCATTCGGCCGAGTCGACATCCTGATCAACAACGCGGGTGTGGGATCCGCCCTCCCGGCCACCCGAGAGACGCCCGAGCAGTTCCGCTCGGTGATCGACGTCAACCTCAACGGCGCTTACTGGGTGGCGCAGGCCTGCGGGCGGGTCATGCAACCGGGAAGCTCGATCATCAACATCGCCAGCGTCTTGGGGATCACCACCGCCGACCTGCCGCAGGCCGCCTACAGCGCGAGCAAGGCCGCGATCATCGGGCTCACCCGAGATCTCGCGCAGCAGTGGGGCTCCCGCAAGGGAATTCGGGTCAACGCGCTGGCGCCGGGCTTCTTTCGGACCGAGATGACTGACGAGTACAAGCCCGGCTATCTGGAGAGCCAGGCGCACCGCCTGGTGCTGGGCCGCTTGGGCGACCCGCGCGAACTGGCCGCCACCGCTGTTTGGCTGGCATCAGCGGCCGGAGGCTACGTCACCGGTCAGACCATCGTCGTCGACGGCGGCCTGACGATCACCTAAGTCTTTTTTGCGGCCCTTCTGCCCCCTTCTTTGCACCTCATTGCAGCCTCTAAGCTCGGCGTTGTGGTCGACTTCGACCCCAAGGCCAGCTTCGCGGGTGCGCCGGTAGCCCGGCTGGGCACTGTCGCCTCCGACGGGACGCCGCACCTGGTGCCGGTGGTGTTTGCGCTTCGGGACGACGTCGTCTACACCGCTGTCGACGCCAAGCCCAAGACCACCCAGCGGCTGCGCCGGCTGGCCAATATCGAACGACATCCGCTGGTGAGCCTGCTGGTCGACCACTACGCCGACGACTGGACGCAGTTATGGTGGGTCCGGATCGACGGTAGCGCTGCGATACACCACGGCGGCGATGCCCTGCACGCCGGGCACGACCTTTTACGCGCGAAATATGCCCAGTACCAAACGGTTCCGCTGAACGGCCCGGTGATTGCGATCGCGGTCCAGCGGTGGCGCAGCTGGCACGCCTGAGTACCGCTGACGCACGTGGGAATGGGTTCACCGTCCGTTCACCCTTGTGCTGCGCGTGCGCTAAGAGAAAAGTGACATACATCACGATGGCGCCGGGTATGAGGAGAGACACGTCATGGCAGACAAGTCCAACAATTCCCAAAGCGCAGGAGCCGCTCCTGCCGTGGCTGATCCGACCGCCGTACGGAACGTGGTGCTGGTAGGCCCGTCCGGCGGCGGAAAGACCACCCTGGTCGAGGCCCTTCTAGTCGCCTCCGGTGTGCTGTCCAGGCCCGGCTGCATCGCCGACGGCACCACGGTCTGTGATCACGACGAGGCCGAGATTCGCCAGCAGCGGTCCGTTAGCCTCGCCCTGGCGTCGCTGCTGCACGAGGGCGTCAAGGTCAACCTCGTCGACACTCCCGGCTACGCCGACTTCGTCGGCGAACTGCGGGCCGGACTGCGAGCGGCGGATTGCGCTCTCTTCGTGATCGCAGCCAACGAAGACGTCGACGAACCGACCAAGTCGCTCTGGCAGGAGTGCAGCCAGGTCGACATGCCCCGGGCGGTGGTGATCACCAAACTCGACCACGCCAGGGCCAACTATCAGAACGCCCTCGTGACAGCGCAGAATGCGTTCGGCGACAAGGTTTTACCGCTGTATCTGCCCGCCGGCAGCGGGCTGATCGGGCTGCTATCGCAGACGCACTACGAGTACCAGGGCGGCAAGCGGACCACGCATTCGCCGGATTCGTCGTACGCCGATCAGGTCGACGAAGCACGCGGCACGCTGATCGAGGGAATTATCGAGGAATCCGAAGACGAGTCACTGATGGAGCGTTATCTCGACGGCGAGAAGATTGACGAGTCGGTGTTGATCGACGATCTGGAGAAAGCAGTCGCCCGTGGCTCCTTTTTCCCGGTGATTCCGATCTGCAGCAGCACCGGGGTCGGCACGCTCGAGCTTCTGGAGATCGCCACCCGCGGGTTCCCGTCCCCGGCGGAACACCCGCTGCCCGAGGTGTTTACACCGCAGGGTGCCGCGTTCACCAAGGTGACCTGCGGCTCCGACTCGCCATTGCTCGCCGAGGTGGTGAAGACGACGTCAGACCCCTACGTCGGCAGGCTGAGCCTGGTCCGGGTGTTCTCCGGGACCATCAAGCCCGACACGACGGTTCATGTGTCGGGCCATTTCTCGTCTTTCTTCGGCTCATCAAATGGAGTCGGCCACAGCCACGCCGACCACGACGAGGACGAACGCATCGGCGCGCTGTCCTTCCCACTGGGCAAGCAACAGCGACCCGCGTCGGTGGTGCTGCCCGGTGACCTGTGCGCGATCGGCCGACTCAGCCGCGCGGAAACCGGAGACACGCTCTCGGACAAGGCCGAACCGCTGGTGCTCAAACCGTGGAGCATGCCGGAGTCACTGCTGCCGGTGGCTATCCAGGCACACGCCAAGACCGACGAGGACAAGCTGTCGGTCGGGTTGGGGCGGTTGGCCGCCGAGGACCCGACGTTGCGAATCGAGCAGAATCCGGAGACGCATCAGGTTGTGCTGTGGTGCATGGGTGAGGCGCACGCCGGCGTGGTACTCGACGCGCTGGCGAATCGGTACGGTGTCGCGGTGGACACCGTCGCACTGCGGGTTCCTCTGCGGGAAACGTTCGGCGGCAAGGCAAAAGGCCATGGCCGACATGTCAAGCAGTCCGGCGGACATGGCCAGTACGCCGTCTGCGACATCGAAGTCGAACCGTTGCCGGAGGGGTCGGGTTTCGAGTTCGTCGACAAGGTGGTCGGCGGCGCAGTGCCGCGGCAGTTCATCCCGAGCGTGGAGAAGGGGGTGCGCGCTCAGATGGAAAAGGGCGTGCACGCCGGCTACCCCGTGGTCGACATCCGCGTCACGCTGCTCGACGGCAAGGCGCACAGCGTTGACTCGTCGGATTTCGCGTTCCAGATGGCCGGTTCGCACGGGCTGAAGGAGGCCGCGGCCGCGACCAAGGTAACCCTGCTCGAGCCGATCGACGAGATCTCGGTGCTGATACCCGACGATCTGGTCGGCGCGGTGATGGGCGATCTGTCCGGGCGCCGCGGCCGGGTGTTGGGTACCGACACCGCCGGCAACGACCGCACCCTGGTGAGGGCCGAAGTGCCGCAGGTCGAGCTGACCCGTTACGCCATCGACTTGCGCTCGCTGTCACACGGGGCGGCGTCGTTCACCCGCTCCTTCGCTCGGTACGAACCCATGCCGGAATCCGCTGCTGCCCGGGTGAAATCCACGGACTGAGGGGTGGGGCTCTACCCCTGACGCAGCCAATCCAGGGTCGCCGACAGGTCGCGAACATCGACGCCTATTGCCCGGGATTCCTTGACGCCTCGGTCATCGAGCCCGGACAACGCATCTGATACCAGCACGATTCGGAAGTCGCGTTCAGAGGCCTCGTAGATGGACGTGCGTGGGCAATTCGGAAAATTGCAACCGGCGAAAACCAGTGTGTCACTGCCGGTATCGCGAATATGCTGCTCGAGCTTGGTCTGGTAGAACGCGCCCCACCGCGGCTTGTAGATTACGTGTTCCCGTGGACCGACTTGTTGCAGTTCGCCACTGAGCAACAATTCATGGTCCAATTCAACAGGATTGGGCAACAACTCCTCGGCGATCTGGGAGCCCACGCTGCCGGGGACCGCGTAGCGCGCACCCTTTTCGATCGCCTGTTTGCGCACCAGGTCGGCGTTCGAGCCATCTGCACGGTAGAGACGCACGACGTGCACGATCGGCAGTGCGCGGTCACGAAATTCGCTTGTCAACCTCGCCATGGCCGGAATGGCCGTCTTGGTGCCCTCGATGGGCAACGGAGCGTCGTCGGCATAGAAGTCGCGTTGGACGTCGATCAGGACCAGTGCCGCCGAACCGGACCGCGGCTGGGTGTACGGATCGATCATGCGTTTGGTGTAGCACGGCGATCTGCGCTTGCCAACTTGCAGGTAACTGGACGAGTTTCAGATCACGATACGGACTCATTTGCATAGCCAAACAGGCACGTTAATGGATTTTTGCTCGGCTAATCCCGACTTGCCTATTTCACGATCCGTTTGCTGAGCGCCCGATAGGGTACATATTAGAGATACACAATGTAAGCGCTTCGGGCTTGCACCATCTCGGAGGTCGACACCGTGCGTACAGCGATTCGAAAAGTGTGGCTCGCGGCGGCAGTTGCCGTGCTGGCCATGGCGGGATCGGGCGCCCCGAGTGTGGCAGCGATCGCGCCCCCCGATCCGGCCGCCGGCACAGGCGGCATAGCCTCGATCCAGCCGGCAAACGGCGCGGTGGTCGGTGTGGCCCATCCGGTGATCGTCACGTTCACCGGGCCGGTCAACGATCGGGCAGCCGCCGAACGGGCGATCAAGATCACCGCGCCGAACCACATCACCGGACGGTTCGACTGGGTCGACAACAACGTCGTGCAATGGATTCCGGACGGCTACTGGCCCGCGCACAGCCACGTCGGTGTTACGGTGCACGCCTTGTCAACCGGCTTCGACACCGGCGACGAGGTGGTCGGTGTCGCCAGCATCTCGCAGCACACCTTCACCGTCAGCCAAAACGGCGAGGTGCTACGCACGATGCCGGCGTCGATGGGTAAACCGACCCGCCCGACGCCGATGGGCAACTACACCGCCCTGTCCAAGGAGCGCACCGTCCGGATGGATTCGCGGACGATCGGGATCCCGTTGAGCTCGCCGGAGGGATACGACATCGTCGCCTCGTATGCCGTCCGGGTGACCTGGAGTGGCGTGTACGTACATTCGGCGCCCTGGTCGGTGGATTCACAGGGGTATGCCAACGTCAGCCACGGCTGCATCAACCTCAGCCCGGACAATGCCGCGTGGTACTTCAACACCGTTCATGTTGGTGACCCGATCAACGTGGTCGCCTAGCCGCGTCGTCTGACGTCGTATCGGCGGTGCCGACGAACCCTGTGGCGACGGTCACACTCGCTCGTGGAAGACACGGGCGAGCCGTTGAGTTTGCGCCTACAGATGGCCCGAGGAACGGTGCCCGGAGAGGGAGATCAGCATGACAGCTACCAAGGCGCGCGCGGTCCGTTTCGATCGTTACGGTGGGCGCGACGTGCTGTACATCGCCGATATCGACATGCCAGTTCCCCGTGCGGGCGAGGCGCTCGTCGAGGTTCGCGCCGCGGGAATCAACCCCGGCGAGGCGGCCATTCGCAGCGGCGCAATGCATGAACAATTCCCCGCCACCTTTCCCTCCGGCGAAGGCAGCGACCTGGCCGGTGTTGTCGTCGAGGTCGGCAGTCCTTCAATCGGGGATAGCGATTTCGCTGTCGGAGACGAGGTGCTCGGGTTCAGCTTTCAGCGGTCCAGCCACGCCACTCATACCGCCGTCCCCGTTGATCAGCTGATCCATAAGCCGCCGCAGCTGAGCTGGGAAGCCGCCGGGTCTCTCTACGTCGTCGCTGCAACGGCATACGCCGCGGTCCACTCGGTGGCACCACAACCGGGCGAGACGGTCGCGGTCTCGGCCGCGGCCGGCGGAGTCGGCAGCCTGGTCGTGCAGTTGTTGGCGCTGCGCGACGTTCGCGTGCTGGGTATCGCGTCGGCAGGCAATGCCGAGTGGCTGCGCGCGCACGGTGTCGTTCCGGTCGAATACGGCGAGGGGTTAGCCCAACGACTGCGCGATGCCGCACCGGATGGCATCGACGCGTTCATCGATCTGTTCGGACCGGACTATGTTCAGCTCGCCGTTGACCTCGGGGTGCAGCCGCAGCGCGTCGACACCATCATCTCCTTCCAGAAAGCGGCCGAGGTCGGCGCGAAGACCGAAGGTAGCGCCGAGGCGTCGACACCGGCGGTGCTGAGCGAAATCGCCAATTTGATCGTTTCTGGCGCAATCGATTTCGACGTCGCCGCCACCTATCCTCTCGACCGGGTCGCCGATGCTTACGAAGAGCTCGAGCAGCGGCACACCCACGGAAAGATCGTCCTGCTGCCGTGAGTTCAGCCAACCGATGCCGGCGTCGTCCTCGCTAGGAGGCGGATGCCCGCCCATCGAGGCCGTGATCACCGTCGGCGGAATTCACGACAAATAACGGCTTCTTGCCAATCCGGCTGCGGTAATACGACCAGGGCGGCCGCTGCTCTGCCGGAACGCCCACCATCTGGTCGAGCAGGTTGGTGGCATGCAGCGCAACGGCGACTTGACGCTGGATACGCCCTAAGTCGCTGAAAGCCCTGAACATGTCATCGCAGCCGGCCTGGGGAACGCTGCTTGCTGAACTTACTGTGAGCAGCTCCAGCGCATCGAGCAGGGCTGCCCGGACGTCTCCGCACGCCCGGTGAACCTGGCGCTCGGGATTAGGCCGTGCCATGACTACCACCTCGATCTGCTTGTGTGAGACGAAATTCCATGATTGTCTCCTGTCGGGAAGCCCCGACCGACCAGCACAAGTCATTACGACCGCTGAGCAAATTTCGCGCACGCCACATCACCCCTGCCTCAAATACGGGCAAGCACAATCGAAGTAGCGTCCGAGAAAGGCTCAGACAACAGAAGCAATGCCGCGACCGGATCGGGACGAAACGAACTTCGAATACGGATGCGGACTATCGCACGGACTCACCTCGCCCATCACCTCCTCGCGGCCAGGACACACGGGGGTGTCACCGAGTTGCGCGCACCTGAAGGATTCGACGCCAGCGGCGACGCACCCCTCTCGTCGGAGCTTCGGCACTGCACGGCGTATCCGGAGTCTCATCCGGAAGCCACTTGGGCTCAACCCTTAGGCCGGGAAGAGCTGTCCTGACCCGGGGCGTCTTTCGACGTTCGGGGTCAGTGGCCTGTATCCATGCAGACGCCTCACCTACCGAGGTGCTTGCGACTCCATCCTGGCACCGGAAGCGGTGCAGGTCAAACATTATTGGAAAAGAACTTGCGGTCAGCCGCGCGTCAGTCCAGATCAGAACGTTCACGGCGAGGGTCCCGCACGCGTCGTCAGCCGTAGGGAGAACCCAACTTGCGGTCGGCGCGGCCTAGGCTCGACGGTATGTCCACCACACTGCAAGATCACCGGGTCGCAACAGCCCTTGACCGGATGTACACCGAGACGAGGGAACAGACGCCGCGGTTGCGCGACATGCGAAGTGCGATGTCTACGGCGAGAACCGCACAGGAACGCGCCGATGCGATGAGCACGTTCTACATCCCGGTTACGCCGGAGGCCGGCCGGCTGCTGTACTCGTTGGTACGAGCAACTCGTCCCGCAACCATCGTGGAATTCGGTATGTCCTTTGGTATTTCAGCGCTTCATCTGGCCTCGGCGGTGCGCGACAACGGTAGCGGCCGAGTGGTGACCACTGAGCTCAGCGCGGACAAGATCGCCGCTGCGAAGCAGACTTTCGTCGAAACCGGGTTGGACGACCTGATCACCATCCTGGAAGGCGACGCGCTTTCTACACTTGCCGGTCTGGACGGACCGGTCGGTTTCGTGTTGCTCGACGGATGGAAGGAGCTGTACCTCCCGGTGATCAAGCTGCTCGAACCACATCTGTCGCCGGGAGCCCTCGTCGTCGCCGACAACACGGAGATGTCAGACGCGAAGCCCTACCTCGATTACGTCCGAAACGTCGAGAAAGGCTACGTGAGCGTCAATTTCGCCGCCCGTGAAAGCGACAGCATGGAAATCAGCTGTCGCGTCGGCGACTAGCTGCCGCTATCGCAACGATTTCTCGAGCCACGGCGTCAGCCACTTCACGCCTTCCTCGGTCAAGTGGACGCCGTCGCTTCGCACCGGGATCCCATCGACCTTGGCCGTGTACACGCCCTCCGGGCAAAGCTTCTTGTTGAGGTCGAGTATCCGCACACCTGTCCGATGCCCAATAGTCCTGTCTAATAACATGTTCCACTTTTTCACTCGGTCGGGTTGATCCTCGGGATACAAGCTCCCATCCGGCTGTTCACCGCGCCGGCTGTAGGGCAGGTTGGTAACGGTCAGTGGGGCTCCGCTGGAGCTGAGGATGTCCACCGCCTGCCGCAACTCGCTGGTCAGATAGGCGTCGAACGCCGGTTCGCCGATGTGGGTCCATCTTCCCTCGTTGACTCGATCGACCGTTTCCCAGCGGCCGGCGATCAGCAGGATGGCGTCCGGCCGGTCGATGGCGATCTCTGATCTCCACCTGCCGGGCCATGCCTCACAT
>NZ_DATMLH010000286.1:0-8241 GCF_035570115.1 Mycobacterium sp. | reverse complement strand
CGCCGTCTCCGGAGGCGGTTCGAAGCATGTGGCGACCATCCTCGCCACCATGACCGCCATCGCCGAAGCCAATTGATGGCCGACGGTCTGGTGACGGTGGTGTTGCCGTGCCTGAACGAGGCCGAGTCGCTGCCGGTTGTGCTGTCCGCTATGCCCGCGGGCTACCAGGCATTGGTCGTCGACAACAACAGCACCGATGACACCGCGGAGGTGGCCCGCCGACACGGCGCCAGGGTGGTCGCCGAACCGCGGCCCGGCTACGGCTCGGCCGTGCATGCCGGGGTGGTGGCTGCGACGACGCCGATCGTGGCGGTGATCGACGCGGACGGCTCCCTGGACCCCGCCGACTTGCCCGCGCTGGTGGCCGAGCTGGACCGTGGTGCCGATCTGGCGATCGGCAGGCGCCGCCCGGTGCGGGGATTGCACTGGCCGTGGGTGGCCCGGCTGGGCACGGTCTTGATGAGCTGGCGGCTGCGCACCAGGCACGGCCTCCCGGTGCACGACATCGCGCCGATGCGGGTCTTCCGGCGGGACGCGCTGCTGAGCCTGGGCGTCAGCGACCGCCGGTCGGGATATCCGCTGGAGCTGCTGGTGCGTGCGGGCGCGGCAGGCTGGCGGGTGGTTGAGCACGACGTCGCATACGGTCCCCGCCTCGGGGGTAAATCGAAGGTCAGCGGATCGCTGCGGGGCAGTGTGACCGCGATCCTGGACTTCTGGAAGGTGATCTCTTGAGGCGCGACGGCGACGATGCGGAGCGAAGCGACGAGGAGGAGCGGCGCACATGAGCCTCGTGCCGGTGACGCTGCTGGTGGTGGCCAAAGCCCCGGTGCCCGGCCAGGCCAAGACCCGGCTGGCCGCGACGGTCGGCGACCGGGTCGCCGCACAGATCGCAGCCGCCGCGCTGCTGGACACCCTCGAGGCGGTAGCGGCCACGTCGGTCGCCACGCGGGTGGTGGCGCTCACCGGCGAGCTCGACGCCGCCGCCGACGCTGCCGAGATACGGCGCCGGCTCGCGTCGTTTGCCGTGATCGATCAGCGCGGCAACGACTTCGGCGACCGGCTGGCCAACGCGCATGTGGACGCGGCCGCCGTCGACGGGCTTCCGGTGCTACAGATCGGGATGGACACCCCGCAGGTGACCGCCGATCTGCTGGGCGATTGCGCTCGACGTCTGGCCGAGTCGACGGCGGTGCTCGGGTTCGCTCGCGACGGCGGCTGGTGGGCGCTCGGGGTGCATACCCCGGGGCTCGCCGAGTGTCTGCGTGATGTCCCGATGTCTCAGCCGGACACCGGAGCGTTGACGCTGAAATCGCTGCGCAGCAACGGTGTTGGCGTCACTCTTCTCGACGAGTTGGCTGATTTCGACGTCGCCGAAGACGTGGCCGCGGTCCGTGAGCGCTGCCGCCCGGGTAGCCGGTTTGCCCAAGTCACCCGCGCCGCGGGTCTGTGAAGGATCGCCGGGCGATGGCGCGTCCGGTCAGGCCGATCGCGAACACCCCGAGCCCGACGACCACCGACTGCCACGGCAAGGTGGCGACCAGCAGCAGACAGCCGATGACCCCGCACACGTTCAGCACACGCGGCCACCGTCGCTGCGTGGTCGGCTGGGTGTAGGCCGACGCGTTGGCGATCGCGTAGTAGATCAGCACCCCGAACGATGAGAAGCCGATCACGCCGCGCAGATCGACGGTGGCTGCGAGAATGCAGACGACCACGCCGACCGTGATCTCGGCGCGATGCGGCACCTGGTAGCGCGGATGCACGGCGGCCAGCCAGCCGGGCAGATCCCGGTGACGGGCCATCGCCAGGGTGGTGCGCCCGACGCCGGCGGTCAGCGCCAGCAGCGCACCCAGGCTGGCCAGCGTCGCGCCCACCGCCACCACCGGCAGCAACGGCACAGCCCCGGCGGCGCGCAGCGCCTCGGCCAGCGGGGCGGGCGACCGCGCCAGCCGATCGGGTCCCGCTGCCAGCAGCACCGCGACCCCGACGACGAGATACACCACGACGGCTATCCCCAACGCGACAATGATCGCCCTGGGTATGGTGCGGGCCGGCTCACGAACCTCCTCGCCCATCGTCGCGATCCGTGCATAACCGGCGAACGCGAAGAACAGCAACCCGGCCGATTGCAGAACCCCGTACCACGTTGCCGATGACCAGGCGCCCGCACCGCTCAGATTCGAGAGGTGCATGCCACCGATCGCGATGCCGATGACCACGACGGTAAGGGCAACAAGCGTGCACGCCAACAAGATTCGCGCCAATGCCGCCGTCTTGGTGATACCGCGGTAATTCAGCGCGGTCAGCCCGATCACCGCGGTGACAGCGACGAGGCGCTGCGCCGACCACGCTCCCGGCAGCGCATACGCGCCGATGGTGAGCGCCATCGCCGCACACGACGCAGTCTTGCCGACCAGAAACGCCCACCCCGCGGCGAAGCCCCACCACGGGCCGAGCTGCTCGCGCCCATAGATGTAGGTGCCGCCGGACGTCGGATAAACGGCCGCCAGCTGCGCTGAGGCGGTGGCGTTGCAGTATGCGATCGCCGCGGCAATCGCCAACCCGATCAGCAGCCCGGCGCCGGCGGCGCGCGCGGCCGGGCCGAAGGCGGCGAACACTCCGGCGCCCATCATCGATCCCAGCCCGATCACCACCGCATCGCCGGTGCCGAGTCGGCGGGAAAGTTCCGGCTCGCCCGATTGGTTCCGTTCGCCGTCCATGTCGTCTACCAATGGGTGAAGATCAGGCTGTTCAGCAACAGTGCCCCGACGACGTTGAGCGCCAGCCACAGCCGCACGGTCCGCTGCGGCAACAGCGCCGGCGCGGAGGTCAGCCAGACGGTGAACGGCAGCCAGATCCGTTCGGTCTCGGCCTTGCTCAGCATGCTCAAGTCCGCGCAGACGATGGCGACCAGCATCGCCAGGATCAGCAGGTGCAGGCCCGACCGTCGACGTATAGCGGCCAGGTCGAAGACCCGGCTGAGCCCGGCGACGCTGCCCAAGCCGATCGCGCACACTACCGCAGCCAGGTTGGCCCAGCTCCAGTACTGGAACGGCCGATCATGGGCGATGCCCTGCCAATAGCGCTGCTGCACAAGGGCATAGCCGTCAAACCAGCAGAAGCCGGTCGCGGCGAACGCCGCCGCAACCGCCGCCGCGGCCAGAATTGCCGACCCCAGTGACCGTCGCGCCGAGCGCCAGTCGGTGGCGCAGACCAGTACCGCCAGGGCCGGAAACGCTATCAACGTCAGGCCGTAGCTGAGGAACACCGCCCAGCCGAGCAGCAATCCCGCCGCGGCCGCCACCAGCACAGGGAACCGAACCGCGTCGCGCGCGGCCAATGTCAGCAGTGCGATGCCCCAGGCGGCGACCCCGGCGAAGTACCCGTCGGCGGAGACCGCGATCCAGATCGCCGTGGGTGCCACCGCGACGAACGACGCCGCGCGACGCGCAGTCGGCTCGTCGGCCAACGCCCGCAGCGTGATCACGATTGCGGCGGCGGCACTCGACCCGACCAGCACGCAGAGCAACCCGGCCCACGCACCGCCGCCCAGTCCGATGCGGTTCAGCCATACGAACGTCAGCAGCGCCCCCGGCGGGTGGCCGGAGACGTGGGTGACCCACGAGTTCGGCTGAAAATCCAGGATCCGGCTGGAGAACGTACGCAGGGCCAGCGGGATGTCGGTGATGCCCGGCACCTGCGGCAGATACTCGTCCTTATCGGTCAACCGGCCGGCGAAGCCGCGTTGCCAGCCGTCGATCATCGCCAGCGCGAACGCCCACGCGAACGACGTGGCCCACGCGACCAGCGGCAGCGCCCGCCACGAGAGTCGCTGCGCCACAACGGGTCCCCACACCACAGCGGCAAGCGCGAGTAGAACCGCGGGTCCGGTGCCCCAGCCGACGTGGGCGTTGAACCAGCCGAAGATCGGGGCAGCGGGCGCATGCCAGCCGAAGCGGTCCGGCGCGGTGTGCAGCCGCGACCTGATGCCCCAGTTCAGGCGGGGCACCACGAATGCGGCCGCAACCAGGACCAACCCGATCGCAACCGCGATTGCTTCTCGGCGGGCGATCCTCACGACCGGTAAGCCGCCCGGCCTAGTTGTGCGCAGGCGCGTCGGCCGCCGGCTGTTGGGGTGGCCGTCCTTTGCGCAGCGTGTCGAGCAGTTCGCGGTAGGGACCGACGAGGTAGACGGTGTCGTCGGCGTGCAGTCGGGCATCGCGGCGGGGGTGCAGCTTGACCAGTGCGTTGGGCCGGGTGATGGCGATGACCCGCGTTTGGGTGGACAGTTCGAACATGCGCAGGCCGTCGAGTTCGCTGCCGCGCGCCACCTGCATCCCGCCGACCACAAAGGAGCGTTGCCCGACCGAGAACGTGCCCAGCACCTGCAGACCGACCGCTGCGCCAATGAACCACGGCACGGCCAGCTCGACGGTGGAGCGCACGTTTTCAAAGCCGAACCGCTGCGCCACCGCGAAACCCAGCGTGTTGTCATAGACGCGCAGGACCAGCGGAATATCGGTCCAGTTGAGCCCGGGCCGAACTTTGGTGCCCAGCATCTCGGTTAGCACGATCCCGGTTTCGATGTTGGTCATGTCGTCGCGAGTCAGCACCGCTACCGCGCGGGCGTGATCCACCCGCGCCGATCGCAGTGTCTGGCCCAACGTGGCGTCGCCGAAGATCACCGGCACGTCGAGCTTCTGTACGACCGACAAGAAGCTGTTCTCCTCGTTTTTCTCGATCACCGCCACGTCGTAGCCGGCGGCGGTCAGATCGGTGATCACGCGGATGCCGAGCGCGCTCAATCCGACGACGACAATGTGGTTGCGCAGATGGCGCACCCGCGGGCGCGCGGCCCCGAAGACGAAGCGGCGCGACAGCAGCACGTCGGCGACGAACGCGACCAACAAAGCGGTGGTGGTCACCCCACTGAACATCAACAGGGCGGCGAACACTCGCAGCCAGGTGGGCTGGTGCACGAAGCTGAAGTCGCCGTAGCCGGTCGTGGTCATCGTCTCGATGGTGAAATAGAACGCGTCGACCCAGCCCATCCGCGGCGGGGGCCGGTAGCCGAACCGCAACAACACCGTGGAGAGACTCAGCAGCAGCAGACTGCCGGCCACTATTGGATAAAACGCCGGGTTGAAATCGTTGACCAGCGCACGGATGGCGTCGAACGCGCGCCGCAGCCGCGGCTGACGCGTTCGCGCGCGTCTCGTGCCTCGGATCTTGATGCCTTGGGCGGCCACCTCGTCGGCGGTGCCGACCATCATCGTCCAATCACCGGCGTGCACCCGCTGATCCCGGCTCGGGCAGATGTCCATCTCGCCGGGGGTGGGGGAGCCATCGCCGTGAATCACCGCCACCGGGGCCAGATCCCCGTACAGCTCGCGCAGCGTGGCGTCGCGGTATGCCTCGCCGCCAGAGACGACGAACTCGATGCCCGCGGCTTCGAATTGGTGCGTGGTGTGTTCCAGGCATGCCTCGACCACTGACGGCGCCGCCAGTTCGGCGACGTTGAAGATCGCGCCGGGCCCGTTGTCGTCGGCGATCGCTTCGCGCAGCACGTCGTTGGCCACCCGTGCCACCACGCGCGCGTTCGGGTTGGCTTTCCTTGCCAGCAGCGCGATTTCAAGATTCACCGCGTCGTCGTCCCCGGCGCAGACAACGGCGAGCGCATGACCGACCTCGGCGAGGACGAGTTCACGAGAAACCCCGGCCTCGGACAAGTCGAGGTTGGCCAGCCTGGCGACCGTCACGCCGGCGTTTTTCAGCTCATCGATGATCGTCATGGCCAGCGCATCGTCACCACTAACAATGATGTGGCGGTGCATGCTCTCGTACGCTCCTGAAGGAAAGCCCAAAGGCGACCGAGTTCTCCACGATTTCGGACCGGCCCATCGACTCATTATGTCATCCGGCATTAACGACTCCGCGCGCTGACGCGGGCTTCGAGTCTTCTAGGACAACCGTTTCCCGGCTTGGCCTGCCAGGGCCTGCCGGTCCACCTTGCCGATGCCGCGCATTGGCAGCGCCTCGACGATATGCAGCTCGCGGGGCGCGGCGGTGTGATCCAGGGTGCGCATGACGTGTGCCCGCAACTCCTCGAGCGAGGGCGGACTGTGACCATCGGCCAGCACGACGGCAGCGACTACCCGTTGGCCCAACCGCTCGTCGGCGAGCCCGAAAACCGCGCAGTCGGACACCGCAGGGTGGGTCCGCAGCGCCGCCTCCACGGGCTGCGGCAGCACGGTCAAACCGCCCGTGCTGATCGCCTCGTCGGCTCGGCCCAGCACGGTGAGTACGCCCGAATTATCAACAGCGCCAATATCGTCGGTGCGAAACCACCCCGGCTCAGCGAACGGGTCGGGGTCGGGTGGGTTGCGATAGCCGTTGGCCAGGGTCGGGCCGCCGATAACGATCCGGCCGTCGGCGTCTACCCGGACCTTGACGCCGTCGAGCGGGACACCGTCATATACACAGCCGCCGGCGGTTTCACTCATCCCGTAGGTGCGGACCACCCTAATATCCGCTGCTGCGGCGGTGTCCAGGATCGGTCGTGGGGCAGGCCCGCCGCCAACCAGCACGGCGTCGAACTCGGCCAGCGCCGCAGCGGCCGCGGGATCGGTCAGCGCCTTGGCCAACTGTGCGGCCACCAACGCCGTGTAGTGCCGACCGGAGCCGAGTTCGTCTACGGCAGAGGGCAATCCGCTGATGTCGAAGCCGGCCGACACGTCCAGCTCCACCGGAACGGTGCCGGCCAGCAGGCTGCGCACCAGCACCTGGACACCGGCGATGTGATACGGCGGCAAAGCCAGCAGCCACCGGCCCGGCCCGCCCAGGCGGTGATGGGTGGACGCCGCGCTGGCGGTCAGCGCGGCGGCGGTGAGCAGCGCACCCTTGGGCGCGCCGGTGGTACCCGACGTCGTCACCACTAGCGCGATGTCGTCATCGATAGCGTCGCCCACCCGCAGCGCCGACAATGTCGACCCGCGATCGGCGCCGGCAGGTACCGGCAGCAATGCAGACGCACGGCCGTCCAGGACCTGCTCGAGCGCCGCGAGCAGCGGGCGCGCCGAGGAACCCTCCGCCACGGCGAATGCGCGCAGGACGGCTATCCGGTCTCCTCGCCGTTGCGGGCATCGTCCAACGGCCAACCCTTGGCGGCCAGGCGTGACCGGACCCGCTCGATGTCGTCCGGTTTCGGCAGCTCGTCGGTCATCTGGGTGATCAACACGCCGATGTCGATGTCGTCGGCGTTGTCCTGCTGCATCAGTTCGTGGGCCACCGCCTTGACCTCATCATTGGACAGCCGACGCGACAGCAGGGCGAGCACCGGAAAGTAGTCGGTGGGCGGTATGCCCTCTGGATACCCGGCGCGCAGCCAGGCCACTATCGAGGTCAGAAATCGGTTCACACTGCCTCAACTTCCCCCGGACGGCGTTGGTTAAGCCTGCTCAGCGAATGAATTTAAATGTTACGCGGGTTTGGCGCCGAGGATATACCAGCCGGTGTGGTAGCCGATGAAGTCCCGGGCGACGTACAACACGCCGATCACGACCGCTATCAGCGCCAACGCGTACAACGCGTAGCTGAGAGCGGTCAGCGCCGGATTCTTTTGCCCCACGGCAGTGCCATCGGAGCCCTCGACACCAGCGCCCGCTGCGCCCGCCCGCACGCCGAGTGCGAACAGCGCAGGCAGCCCGCTACCGAGGACCAAACCGAAGACCAGGATCTTCAACGAAGCCTCGTAGTTGAACCAAGTGCTCATGGCATGCCTGCTTTCTTCGCCGGGGCGCTGCCGGGACCGGCGTCGGTAACCGCTCCGTTCCCGCTGGGGACTCCCGCGCCGATCTTGGCCGTCGGCTGGCCGTCCTCGTCGAGCCCGGCGGTCAGGTCGCCCTTCCACTCGGCGTTGACGTTGTTGTGGTCTACCTTCGTCTTGCGCGACTGCAGGTAGATGGCCGCGGCCGTCGCCACCAGCAGAGCGAAGCCGACGATCGAGCCGAGGAAGCCTCCGATCGAGTGGACCACCCAGTAGGTGATGGCACCGACGGCACCGGCGGCGGGCAGCGTGATCAGCCAGGCGACGGCCATGCGGCCGGCAACCCCCCAGCGCACCTCTGCTCCGGGTTTGCCCACCCCGCTGCCGAGCACGGATCCGGTTACCACCTGAGTGGTGGACAGCGCGTACCCGAAGTGAGCGGACAGCAGAATGATGACCGCCGAAGACGATTCGGC
>NZ_DATMLH010000285.1:0-15636 GCF_035570115.1 Mycobacterium sp. | reverse complement strand
CGATGGCGACATCTGGGACTGGGCCGTTGACTGGGACACCTGGGTGGGGATGTCGGCGCTGCCGCCGCCGAGCGGTGCCAAGCCTGCGCCGGTGTCGATTCCACGCAGCGCGCCGGCCACGCCGCGTGACGCGCCGACGTTGTCGGGCACCCCGACGACGACGGTTAGCCCTGGGCCCGGCGGTTAAACCGGCCGGCTGACGCCTGATCGCGCGGCCGGATGATGATTTGGTCGAGGTTGACGTGCGATGGCCGCGACGCCACGAATCCGATCACCTCGGCGACGTCGGCCGCCGTCAACGGTGTGATCCCGTGGTAAACCGAGTCGGCGCGCTGCTGGTCGCCGTCGAAACGCACCAGTGAGAACTCGGTTTCGACGGCGCCGGGCGCAATCTCGGTGAGCCGCACCGGTTTTCCGAGCAGCTCACCGCGAAGGGTGCGGTGCAGCGCTCCCTGCGCATGCTTGGCCGCGGTGTAGCCGGACCCGCCGTCGTAGATCTCCATCGCCGCGATCGACGTGACGGTAACGACCAGGCCGTCGCCGGAGTCGATCAGCTTGGGTAGCAGCGCGCGGGTGACCCGCAGCGTGCCCAGCACGTTGGTCTCCCACATCCACCGCCAGTGCTCCAGATCGGCCTCGGCCACCGGCGCCAGCCCCTTGGCGCCGCCGGCATTGTTGACCAGCACGTCCAACCGGCTCAGCCGACTGGCAAGCGCGTCAACGGCCGCGCCATCGGTGACGTCGGCCACAATCGCGGTTCCGCCGATCTCGGCGGCCAGCGCATTGATCCGGTCGGCCCGGCGCGCCACTACGACCACGTGAAAGCCTTGCGCGGCAAGGGTTCTCGCGGTTGCCTCACCGATACCGGCGCTGGCGCCGGTGACCAGTGCGACACGTTGCTCAGCGGTTGTCATCTGAACAACTCTAATAAGCGTGCTAAATTCCTGGTGTGTACTCCAGTGCCTTGTTCGGCTACACGTCCGCGTGTCTGTTCGCGGACTGCGCGTGTTGTTGCCGCGCAGCTAGCCGCGCCTGAGCGAACCGCAAGCGCTCGCGACGGTGCGGTCCAGGACCGCCATCGGAACTCGGACAAGGACACCCCACGTGCGCTCAACCACTCTCACCTCCCACTCCCACAGTCATCCTGGCCAGTCACAAGGCCGGAACGGCGCGCGATCACCTCGGCGGCACCGAGTCGTCGCGCCCTTGTTGCAGCTCTCCGACGCCGCCGCTTCGTCGGTCTTTCGAGCGGTGCGGCTCCGCGGCCCGATTGGCCGCGACGTCATCGCGCAGGTCACATCGCTGTCCATCGCGACGGTAAACCGGCAGGTCACAGCCCTACTGGACGCGGGCCTTCTCCGGGAACGTGCCGACCTGGCGATCTCCGGTGCGATCGGCCGTCCCCGGGTGCCGGTCGAGGTCAACCACGAGCCGTTCCTGACGCTGGGCATCCACATCGGGGCACGAACCACCAGCATCGTGGCCACCGACCTGTTCGGCCGCACCCTCGACGCCGTCGAGACCCCGACACCGCGAAGTGCCCAGGGGCCGGCGCTGGCCTCGCTGGCCGACGGTGCACGGCGATACCTCAGGCGGTGGCACCGCCGGCGGGCGCTGTGGGTCGGGGTGGCGATCGGCGGCATCGTCGACAGCGCCAGCGGGCACGTCGACCATGCCCGGTTGGGCTGGCGGGACGCGCCGGTCGGACCGGTCTTCGCCGACGCGCTGGGCCTGCCGGTGTCGGTGGCATGCCACGTTGACGCGATGGCCGCGGCAGAACTGCTGCTCGGCATGCGGCGGTTCGCGCCCAACTCGACGACCAGCCTGTATGTCTATGCGCGCGAGACGGTGGGCTATGCACTGTCGATCGGCGGGCGGGTGCACAGTCCGGCCAGCGGACCGGGCACCATCGCCAACCTGCCCGCGCAATCGGAACTGCTCGGCGGCTCCGGGCTGTTGGAATCCACCGTCAGCGACGAGGCCGTGCTCGCCGCGGCGCGCCGGATGCGCATCCTGCCGGCCCGTAACGGCGGGACCGGTGCCACCGTCACCGAGCTGCTGCGCGTGGCGCGCAGCGGCAACGAGCAGGCCCAAGAACTCCTTGCCGAGCGGGCCAGGGTGCTTGGTGAAGCGGTTGCGCTACTGCGCGACCTGCTCAATCCCGACGATCTGGTCGTCGGCGGGCAGGCGTTCACCGAATACCCGGAGGGCATGCAGCACGTGGAGGCGGCGTTCGCCACACGCTCGGTGCTGCCACCGCGCGACATCCGGGTCACCGCCTTCGGCAACCGGGTACAGGAGGCCGGAGCCGGCATCGTATCGCTGGCGGGGCTGTACGCGGATCCGCTCGGGGCCATGCGCCGCGCCCAACCGCCGGTAGTCGCGCTGCAGGTCGCCACCGAGACACCCGCCTGACCTGTGTCTTCGGAGGACGTCGGAGCGGTCCTGCAAAGATGACAATGTGGCTCCCACTGACTTATCTCGGCTGGACACCTCCGAGCTGACCGATCCGCGCCGGGTCGCGGTGCTGGCGGTGCACACCTCGCCGCTGGCCCAGCCGGGCATCGGGGACGCCGGTGGGATGAACGTCTACGTGCTACAGAGCGCGCTGCATCTCGCTCGCCGGGGCGTGGAGGTGGAGATCTTCACCCGGGCCACCGCGTCCACCGATCCGCCCATCGTGCGGGTGGCACCCGGTGTTCTGGTGCGCAACGTGGTCGCTGGGCCGTTCGAAGGCCTGGACAAATACGATCTGCCGACTCAGCTGTGTGCGTTCGCCGCCGGCGTGCTGCGCGCCGAAGCCGTCCACGAACCCGGCTATTACGACGTCGTTCACTCGCACTATTGGCTGTCCGGTCAGGTCGGCTGGTTGGCCCGCGACCGCTGGTCGGTGCCCTTGGTGCACACCGCGCACACGCTTGCCGCGGTGAAGAACGCCGCGCTGGCCGAAGGTGACACACCAGAGCCGCCGCTGCGCACGGTTGGCGAGCAGCAGGTTGTCGACGAAGCCGACCGGTTGATCGCCAACACCGAAGACGAAGCCAGACAACTGGTTTCGCTGCACCACGCCGACTCCGCCCGGATCGACGTCGCCCACCCCGGTGTCGACCTGGACGTGTTTCGGCCCGGTGACCGCCGCGCCGCCAGGGCGAGCTTGGGGCTACCGCCGGACGAGGATGTGGTGGCTTTCGTCGGGCGGATCCAACCGCTCAAGGGGCCTGACGTCTTGCTGCGCGCGGTCGCCAAACTGCAGCGGGTGCACGTCGTGGTCGCCGGCGGACCCTCGGGTAGCGGACTGGCCGTGCCGGACGGCCTTGTTCGACTCGCGGACGAATTGGGTATCACTGCCCGGGTGACGTTCCTGCCGCCGCAGTCCCGAGAAGACCTGGCCCGGCTGTTCCAGGGCGTCAACCTGGTCGCGGTGCCCAGCTATTCGGAGTCCTTCGGTCTGGTGGCCCTGGAGGCGCAGGCGTGCGGGACACCGGTGGTGGCGGCCGCGGTCGGCGGGTTGCCGGTGGCGGTACGCGATCGGGTCAGCGGCACGCTGGTGGCCGGTCACGACGTCGACCGGTGGGCGCAGGCCATCGACGAGCTGTTGCGGCTCGGCGCAGGGCCGCGGGCCTGGGCGATGCGTCGCTCGGCGGTCCAGCACGCCGCGACGTTCTCATGGGACAACACCGTCGATGCGCTGTTGGCCAGCTATCGGCGTGCGATCAGCGGTTTCACGGCCCGTCGCTCGGTGCGCGACCTGGCATCGGCGCGCCGAGGGCGGCCCGCTGGTCGCAGGTCATCGCTACGGGAGGCGTGGGCATGACCCGCACCGGCACTGACGAGGATCGTGGGTCGTCGCCAGTGCCGCACGTCCAGCAACTCATCGAGGACACGCTCGACGCCAGCGACCTGACGTATTCACGGCATCCCGGTGCGCACGGCGGGTTGCCCGGACTGATCGTGGAGCTGCCTGGCGAACGCAAGCTCAAGACCAACACGATCCTGAGCATCGGCGAGCATTCGGTGCGCATCGAGGCGTTTGTGTGCCGCCAGCCCGACGAGAACCACGAGGGCGTTTACCGATTTCTGCTCAAACGCAACCGCCGCCTGTACGGCGTGGCCTACACGTTGGACAACGTCGGTGACATCTACCTGGTGGGGCGCATGGCGTTGGCGTCGGTGGACGCCGCGGAGATCGACCGGGTGCTCGGGCAGGTGCTCGAAGCGGTGGATACCGACTTCAACACGTTGCTGGAGTTGGGTTTTCGGTCGTCGATCCAAAAGGAATGGGAGTGGCGGGTCTCGCGCGGTGAGTCGGTGAAGAACCTGCAGGCATTCGCCCACCTGATCGACGAGGACGACGACGGCTAAGTCGCGACCGCGCGCAGGAACGCGTCGGCGAACACCGCACACGCATCGTCCAACTCAGGCAGCTCGACCTCGGGGATGTTGTCGACGGCCGGCCGAACCATGGTGTGGACGGCGATCGGCGCAAGCATCTGCTGGATGAGTAACGGCAGCGGCAGGTCGCGGATACGCCCGGCGGTGATTTCGCCCGCCAGCCACTGGCCCACGCCGGCGAGCATCCGTGGCACGTGGTATTGCATGAGGGCCTGCACCGCGGGTGAGGTCGGACGGGCCAGCCCTTCGGCGAGCATCGCCGGCGCCACCCGCGGTTCGCGGCTGAACGCCTCGGCCACCACCCGGTAGACCCGAGGCACGGTTTCGGTGAGCTCGGCATTCGGGTCAGAGACCGCCTCGTCCAGGTCCAGGATTGGGCCGTAGCGGTCAAAAACCGCACGCAGCAACTCATCACGGCCGCCGAACACCGCATACAAGCTGTGTACTGAGCAGGCCGCTTGCGCTGCAACCGCTTCCAATGTCAGGTCGGCCAGACCGCGGTCGCTGATCAGCGACGCCGCCGCAAGCACCGCGCGTTCCCGAACCGGTGGCCGGCCACCGGGCTCCACCCCAGCTGCGCGCACGGCCTCGTCCAACGGCTGCCGAGAGCCGTTCAGTCGCCGGATCAGCGTGCTACGCGATATCCCGGCCTCACGCGCGATGGCGATCAGCGGTACGTCGGCGACGTCCCTGCCGAGGTTCTCAGCGGCGCGCAGTGCGGCCTCGACCAGGTCGGGAGTGACGTCGGCAACTGTTGGGGCAGGCATGGCCGCGTCAATCCCTTTCGTTGGCAGGCACCGGGATTGTCTGCGTCGCCCGGCGGGCGAACTGTGGAGCGTGTTCGGGTCTGATACCGACCCCCATCAGGTACGCGGGGATCACGGACAGCTGCGGAAAGCGAGCCAGCACGCGCAGCAGCTTGTTGGGTGCTGGCGTCTTGCCGGAATCGATCGCCCGCCGCATCACCGCATGCAGGAAGCGTTGAAACGTCTGGGTGACCACTGTGGGGAACTCGCGGCGGCGCTGCACGGCGGCCAAGTCCTTGGCGGTGACGCGGTGATCGCGAAGCGGTGTCGCGAGCAGCCTCGCCGCGGCCACGGCGTCCTGGACGGCCATGTTGATGCCGACACCGCCGGCCGGGGACATGGCGTGTGCAGCGTCGCCGATGCAGAGCAGCCCTTCCCGATACCAGCGCCGCAGCCGGTTGAGCCGAATTTCGAGCAGCTTGACGTCGTCCATCGATTCCAGGCCGTTAACGGCCTCGGACAGCTCGGGAATGGCGCTGACGATTTCTCGGCGCAGCGCCTCGATCCCGCGCGCCCGTAGCTGGGCGTCCGCGCCCTTGCGGAGGAAGTAGCCGGTTTGCAGGTAGTCCTTGCGCGGAATGACCCCGAGGAACAAGCCGTCCTTGAACCGGGGAAGCAATGTGTCACCGACTCCTTCGGCCTTCGGAAGCCGGAACCACCACACGTCGGCGTCCACCGGGTACTCCTTCGGGATCAGCCCGCTCTCGCGCCGGCACAGCGACCAGCGCCCGTCGCACGCGATCGTCAGGTCGGCGCGCAGCTCACCGGGCCCGTCGGGGCTCTCGTAGCGCACGCCGACAACGCGGTCCGACTCGTAGAGCAGCCCGGTGACGTCGGTGCTCATGCGCAAGGTGAACGTTGGCTCCTCTCGCCCGGCCTCGGCCAGCAGGTCGAGCAGGTCCCACTGGGGCACCATCGCCATATAGCGATGCGGCAAGCGCAGCCGGGTGAAGTCGATGACGGGCGCTTTACCACCGTCCGGCAGGTCCAATCCCCATCCGGTGAGCTTGGTGTGCGGCAGCGCGTCGAACTGCTCGAAGAGGCCGAGCTCATCCAGCAGTCGCAGCGTTGAGGGGTGCACCGTGTCGCCCCGGAAATCTCTGAGGAAGTCCGCATGCTTCTCCAGCACGGTGACTTCCACGCCGCCGCGGGCCAGCAACAAGCCCGCCACCATGCCGGCAGGACCGCCGCCGACGATTAGGCATGTCGTCTTCTCGCTCATCGGATTCTCCTCACAGCTGAGTTTGACACTCGATTACGGCATAACTGTATACCTGTATCAGCGGGCACGGACGTAGTGTGACACACCTCACCGCGGATCGGTGCCGTGGCCGGCCCTTCGACGGGGGTGAGAGACTTGCCACCATGGGAAACGCGGTTGCCACGCTGGTGCTGCTCCGCCATGGCGAGAGCGAATGGAACGCGAGTAATCAGTTCACCGGCTGGGTCGACGTCGACCTGACCGCCAAGGGCCGTGGCGAGGCGGTGCGCAGTGGCGAGCTGATCGCCGAGCACGATCTGTTGCCGGACGTGGTGTACACCTCACTGCTGCGGCGCGCCATCACCAGCGCGAACCTGGCGCTGGACACCGCCGACCGGCTGTGGATCCCGGTGCGGCGCAGCTGGCGGCTCAACGAACGGCATTACGGCGCCCTGCAGGGTCTGGACAAGGCCGAGATCAAGGACCGCTACGGCGATGAGCAGTTCATGGCGTGGCGGCGCAGCTACGACACCCCGCCGCCGCCGATCGAGGCGGGCAGCAAGTTCAGCCAGGATGCCGACCCCCGCTACGCCGACATCGGCGGCGGGCCGCTGACCGAATGCCTGGCCGACGTGGTGGCCCGGTTCTTGCCGTACTTCACCGACGTCATCGTGCCGGATCTGCGGGTCGGCAAGACGGTGCTGATCGCCGCGCACGGCAACTCGCTGCGCGCGCTGGTCAAGTACTTGGATGGGATGTCCGACGAGGAGGTCGTGAGCCTGAACATCCCCACCGGCATTCCGTTGCGCTACGACCTGGACGCCGACTTGAAGCCGACGGTCATCGGCGGCAGCTATCTCGATCCCGAAGCCGCCGCCGCGGGCGCGGCGGCGGTGGCCAACCAAGGCGCCCGATAGACCCGCATTCCGATAAAAGGGAAAACGTGACGTGAACGGACGTAGAACACCTGTCTCGTTGCGTGTGACATGTCCGATTTTGGCCTTGCGCTGCTGGGTTGGCGTTCACCGGATTTGTAGGATTTTTACGTGACCGTGTTCTCGGCCCTGTCACTGGCCGGGGTGTTGTTTCTCGTGGCATTGGCCGTCGGTGTCACCGCCGGCGCACGGCTGGCGCCGCGGGCGCTGGAGCGACGGCAGCGGGTGGCCGTCGAGGCGGCCGGGATCACCGTCGCCCAAATGCTGGACCGCATCGTTGCGCTGATGCCGCTGGGCACCGCGGTCGTGGACGGTCACCGCGACGTGGTCTATCACAACAGCCGGGCCAAGGAGCTCGGCTTGGTGCGTGAGCGTCAGCTCGACGACGAGGCATGGAAGGCAGCGCGCAAGTCCCTGGCTGACGGCGCTGACGTCGAATTCGACCTACTGCCGGGCAAGCGGCTGGTACCGGGACGATCGGGCCTGTCGGTGCACGGTCAGGCCCGGCTGCTGAGCGAGCAGGACCGCCGGTTCGCCGTGGTCTTCGTCTACGACCACTCGGAATACGCGCGGATGGAGGCCACCAGGCGCGACTTCGTGGCCAACGTCAGCCATGAGCTCAAGACCCCCGTCGGCGCGATGGCCGTGCTCGCCGAGGCCCTGCTGGCCTCCGCGGACGACCCCGAGACGGTGCGGCGGTTCGGCGAGAAAGTGCTTGTCGAGGCTAACCGGCTGGGCGGCATGGTCACCGAGCTGATCGAGCTGTCGCGGCTGCAGGGCGCCGAGCGGTTGCCCGACATGGGCGCCGTCGACGTCGATACCGTGGTGTCCGAAGCGATTTCACGCCACAAGGTGCCCGCCGACAACGCCGATATCACGGTCTGCACCGACGATCCGAGCGGGCTGCGGATGCACGGTGAACAGGCCCTGTTGGTCACTGCGCTGGCCAACCTGGTGTCCAACGCGATCGCGTATTCGCCGCGCGGCTCGCTGGTGTCCATCAGCCGCCGTCGCCGCGGAGAGAACATCGAGATCGCCGTCACCGACCGGGGTATCGGGATCGCCCGCAAAGACCAGGAGCGGGTCTTTGAGCGATTCTTCCGCGCCGACAAGGCGCGCTCGCGGGCCACCGGCGGTACCGGGTTGGGCCTTGCCATCGTCAAGCACGTCGCGGCCAACCACAACGGCACTATCGGGTTGTGGAGCCAGCTGGGAACCGGATCGACGTTCACCCTGTCCATCCCGGCATATGAGGTCGAGTGCGAACAACCGGACCGACCGCCCGAGCGCGAAATCCGGCCCAAGGTGCCCCAACGAGAGGAAGAAATACATCGATGACCCGCGCGCATGACGATGCAGAGCGCAGCGATGAGGAGGAATCGCGCTGATGACCCCAGCCCGTGACGATGCAGAGCGTAGCGATGAGGAGGAACGGCCCTGATGACCCGAGCCGGTGACGATGCAGAGCGTAGCGATGAGGAGGAACGGCTCTAATGACCAGTGTGCTGATCGTGGAGGACGAGGAGTCGCTGGCTGATCCCCTGGCGTTTCTGCTCCGCAAAGAAGGCTTCGAGGCCACCGTGGTGACTGACGGCCCGTCTGCGCTGGCCGAGTTCGATCGGGCCGGCGCCGATATCGTGCTGCTCGATCTGATGCTGCCGGGGATGTCCGGTACCGATGTGTGCAAGCAGCTGCGAAGCCGTTCCAGCGTCCCGGTGATCATGGTGACTGCGCGTGACAGCGAGATCGACAAGGTCGTGGGCCTGGAGCTGGGCGCCGATGACTATGTGACCAAGCCGTATTCGGCGCGTGAGCTGATTGCCCGGATCCGGGCCGTGCTGCGCCGTCGCGGCGACGACGACTCCGAGATCGCCGACGGCGTGCTGGAATCCGGGCCGGTGAGAATGGACGTGGAGCGCCACGTCGTCTCGGTCAACGGTGAGCCGATCACGTTGCCGCTCAAGGAATTCGACTTACTCGAGTACCTGATGCGCAACAGCGGCCGGGTGCTGACTCGCGGGCAGCTCATCGATCGCGTCTGGGGCGCCGACTATGTCGGCGACACCAAGACACTCGACGTCCACGTCAAACGCCTGCGGTCCAAAATCGAAGCTGACCCCGCCAATCCGATACACCTGGTGACGGTCCGCGGCTTGGGCTACAAACTGGAAAGCTGACCTGGGCTGGCGTGACCTAGCGGCCGAAGTGTTCGACGAGGACCACTTGCAGCTCTCCGACCAGGAAGCCGAGCACGGCGCCGACGGTGACCATGAGCATCTCGTCATCCTTGAAAACGGGTCGAAGGATGGCTTCGTACTGGTCCGGGGTCAGGTTATTCATCTTCTCGACAATGAGGTTCTCGATGTCGAGGGTCTTTGCGGTGTAGTCCTTGGCTTCCTGCAGCGTTTCCGGTAGGCGCTCGAGGACCATCTGGACGATGGTGTCTTTCACGTCGCGGTAGCGCTTGGTGCCGATCGCGAGTGTGATCAGGGGCTTGGCGAACCCAGCCTGCGCGTCGAGCGCTGCGGAGAGCTCCTTATCGACGGCTGCGAAGAGGCGTTCGGAGGTGGGGCCGTGCAGGATGGCCTCCAAGAGCACGTCGGCGGAGAAGAGGTCATTCGCCAGAATGTGGGCGTAGTCGCTGGTTACGTCGTTGCGCTGGGCGTGCAGCACGCCGTGCACCGGTATGAAACCCAGCAGCTTCTTCGGTTCGCGGGGGATGAAGATCAGGTTGAGGGCCAGCCAGTCGCTGGCGAAACCGGTGACGAACCCGAACCCCGGCATGATCCAGGGGTTGTGGAGGAAGCCCCAGGCGACCATCTGCACCAGGCCAATCGCGAAGCCGAAGTAAATGCCGCTACGGCGGATGAACTTCATCGCCGCCCCGCCCAGGCCCTTCATCAGCTCGTTGAGCTGAGTCTTGTTCTTCACCAGGGTCGTGACCGCGAGGTACTGCAGGTCAACGAATCGTGGCAGATCGGCTTTCATCTCCGCGAGCAGGTTGTTGACGACCCCGGGAGCCGCGGCGTGCACGCGCGCCAGCACAGCGTTGCGGCCCGCCGCCGGAAGCGAGTCCCACAGACCGGGACGGATCTGTTCGGCGAGCTCGCGGGCCATCGCGTCGATGGTCCGGGTCAGCGGCTCGCGCAGCTCATCCACCGCCTCCTGGGCGTCGATCTTGTCCAGGATCTCCTCGGGCTTGAGGAGCTTGTCGGTGAGCATCTGGATGGTCAGCGCCGCGGTCTTGCCGGCGCGGCGCGGAACCACTCCCTGCCAGCCAATGGGCCCGATGCCCACGAATTCGATTGGCCGGTAGAGCATTTGTAACGCCACGAGTTTGGTGGTGTAGCCGACGAAAGCGGCCACCAACGGCATCGACAGGTAGATGAACCAGTTGAGCTTGAAGTCGGCGGCGATCTGCTCCAAGCTCTGCCCCCAGGCGATGACCGACGTCGTCACTCCCGCTCCCGGGGCTCACTCGCGGCAGCCCAGAGTTCCAGACCAAGCCCGGACAGGCGCAGCGTGTATTTCTCCATACGGCCGGGGATCGGGCCTCGGCCGGCGTTCTTGATGGCCCGCAGCACGGCAGGGTCGGCGGCGAGGATCTCGTACTCGTCCTTCATCGCGGAGTCCTCCGGGCCGGACTCGACGAGCCCGAGCGATAACAGATGGCTGACATACATCGGCGTCAAGTGCGGAAGCGCCAGGTTGGCGGTCTTGCCGATCAGGGACATGTTTTCCAGCACCACCTCGCCGACCAGCCCGGCTAGCGTGCGGGCGTAGACGTGCAGCAGTGGCGACGAGGAGCCATCGGACAGGGCGCTAATGATCCGGGCCTCGTCGGGCACGATCTGGTCGAGGATCTTGTGAAAGAGCTCCTGACGGCTCGCCGTCGTACTTTGTTCGATCGCTCGGCCGAGCAGGCCGTGCATCTTCGCGTCGAGGCTCTCGATGATCTCGTCGGGCGGGGGTGGCAGCGGCGGCAGCGCCGTCAGCGCAACCTGAGGGGTGGCCTCCATGCCGGACCGGAGGGCTTTGAAGATCTGCCGCTCGCTCCAGCTCGCAGCCTTGATGCCGTTCTGCACCGTTTCCTGGGCCAGGTCGATGAGGCGCGAAGGATCGAAGAGCGATGCCATGGCCTGAACGTAGCGAACCGCTCGGCTGGTTCGAACGGATTCAGCGGGCTTGACTGCTCAGCAGCGCCATCGCAGTCGTCGCGAACTCCTCGAGGCGTCTGCGGGAGTAGGTCTCTGGGTTACTTACGGCGAGCCGCCCGAGCATCTCGGCGAACGACAGCATGGTGTGCCCGAGCAGCTCCGGGTCAAGGCGCACGAGTCCGGGCATGAGGAGGCTGCCGGCGCGCGCGAGCTGCTCGGCCTGAGCCAGGACCGCAGACCGCGCCGATCGCAGCGACCCGCGGTAGTCGCGCGGAGCGCTTTCCGGCACGGTGAGTATCAGTCGCCACCGGGTGGGATTCTCCAGCACCGCGCCGAGGAACGCCGAGACGGTGGCTGCATACGCGCCAGTCGGCCCCAACCCGGTCAGATCCGTAGGCATCGCCGCGCGCACCTGGGCCAGCCCGCGTTCGTGCTCGCGCTTGAGCAGCGCGGAGACGAGTTCGGTGCGGGTGCGAAAAGCGGTGTACAACACCGGCTTTCCAATGCCGGCCTTGTTGGCGACCGCCTCCATGCTGAGGTCGTGCAGTGAACAGTCCGCGAGCACCCCGAGCGCAGCGTCCAGTAGCTGAGCGCGGCGCTGCTCACGCGGCAAACGTGGCGCGTACTTGCGGCGCGAATGTTCTAGCTGGGCCACGGACCCAATGTTACGGCACAGTTGTATTCACGGGCTGCAATTGCTACGGTGGCGTTGTATTCCGTCCCGCAGGAGGCACTCGGATGAGCTCGATACGGCGCGACGACTATGGCTTCTTCGGGCCGGGTTCGCCCACCTGGAAGGTGTGGACGTCGCCGACTGCGCTGATCGGCTTTCAACGATCGGTCGTCCTCGAGCATTTTGACCCGCACCTGGCGGCGGCGGTCGCCGACAGCAGTGGTATCTACCGGGACCCGTCCGGACGGCTGGATCGCACGCTGGCGTATTTCCTGACGGTCGCGGTGGCCGACGGGCGCACAGTCCTGGCGGCGTCGGAGGCGTTAATGCGGGTGCACGCCAAGGCCATGGGCGTCGACCCCGTCACCGGCACCCGCTACAGCGCGAACAATCCGACGTCGCAGCTGTGGATCCACGTCACCGGTTGGCATTCGGTGCTCAAGTGCTACGAGCGCTACGGCCCTGGGCCGTTATCACCGGCGGAAGAGGCGCGGTTCTGGGCCGAGTCGCAGATCGCGGCGGAGCTTCAGACTTGCAAATCGACCGATGTGCCGGGCTCCCGCGACGAGGTCCGCCAGTACTTCGCGGACGTGCGCGACCGATTGTGTACGTCCGAACACGCTGACCGGGCAATGCGATATCTGCTGTGGACGCCACGCGGCAAGGGCCTGAGGTTATGGGGTGGCAGCCGTTTGATGGCCCCTGCGGCGATCGCCACGTTGCCGATGTGGATGCGCCACCTCGGCGGGTTCGACCAGCCTGCCGCGGTCGACGCCGCTGTCGTCCCGGCCGCGCGGATGGCCGTGCGGGCGATGTCGCTTGGCAATTCCGGGCCCATGCTCGCGGTAGCGCGCTGGCTCGTCCCGCACACCGCGGAGGTTTACGCGCGGCACCTCGCCGCCGGCACGCCCGCCGCTCCGCGCACCGTCACGCCCGCCGAGGCCCGAGAGACGCTGGCCTGCAGATAGTCCACGAGTGCCGACGGATAAGCTCAGCGCCGGCCGCTATTCAGCCGCACGCGTTGCCGGGTGCACCGCGATGAGCCCTAATGCGCTGCGCCGCTTGCACATTGCGGCCAGCTCTGAGTAGGCCTTTTCGCCGAGCAGTTCGGTGAGCTCGGCACCGAGGCTCACCCATACCTGCTCTGTGCCAACATGGGCGGCCGGATCGCCGGTGCAGTACCAGTGCAGGTCGGCGCCGCCGGCGCCCCAGCCGCGGCGGTCGTATTCGGTGACAGTCGTTTTCAGGATTTCCGTGCCGTCCGGGCGGGTTACCCATTCCTGGCTGCGCCGGATGGGCAACTGCCAGCAGACGTCGGGTTTCATCGTGTGCGGTGCCACACCGAGCCGGAGCGCTTTGGTGTGCAGCGCGCAGCCCGGCCCGGAGGGGAACCCCGGGCGGTTCAAGAAGATGCATGCGCCCTTGTGTTTGCGGGTGCGGAACTGCTCTTCGCCCTCGTGCTCGTCGAGTTCGAGATAGCCCTTGCGGCTCAGTCCTTTTTCGCGGAACTGCCAATCCTCGTCGGTGAGCTTGGACACAGCGTCGTCCAGCCGGGCCCGATCGTCGTCGTCGGACAAAAACGCCCCGTGCGAGCAACATCCGTCGTCGGGACGCCCTTCTACGGTGCCTTGGCAGGCCGGGGTGCCGAACACACACGTCCAACGGGAGAGCAGCCAGGTCAGGTCCGCGGCAATCAGATGCTCGGGATTATCCGGGTCATAGAACTCCACCCATTCGCGGGCGAAGTCCAACTCGACTTCACCGGGATGGTTTGGCCGCGAATTTGCCACAGTTTGCACGGTAGACCAATCCAACGCTGTGACGCCTCACCCACTCCGATTAATTCTGCCGCCTCCTTCTCAGTCCGCTACGCGGTCTGCATCGTCGCAGGGGCTAAGTTGTGTTGCGTGCGATTAGGAGTGCTCGACGTCGGCAGCAACACGGTCAATCTGCTAGTGGTGGACGCCCGCCGCGGCGGACACCCGACGCCAATGAGCTCGACCAAGGCCACCTTGCGGCTGGCCGAGTCGATCGATAACTCAGGCAAAATCACCCGGCGCGGTGCCGACAAGCTGATCGAGACGATCGACGAGTTCGAGAAAATCGCGGACAGCTCGGGCTGCGCCGAGCTGATGGCATTCGCGACTTCGGCGGTCCGCGACGCCAAGAACTCCGAGGACGTGCTGGCTCGGGTCCGCAAAGAGACCGGTGTCGACCTAAAGGTGCTGCGGGGCGTCGACGAGTCGCGGCTGACATTCCTGGCGGTACGTCGCTGGTATGGATGGAGCGCGGGCCGGATCATCAACTTAGACATCGGCGGCGGCTCGCTGGAGCTGTCCAACGGCGTCGACGAAGAACCCGAAGTCGCCTTGTCCCTGCCTTTGGGCGCCGGGCGGTTGACCCGCGAATGGCTCAGCGACGACCCGCCCGGCCGGCGCCGCGTGGCGATGCTGCGCGACTGGCTCGACGCCGAGCTGGCCGAAGCCAGCGCCAAAATGCTCGACGCCGGCACGCCCGACCTTGCGGTGGCAACGTCGAAAACATTCCGGTCATTGGCCCGGCTGACCGGTGCGGCGCCATCGGCCGCGGGACCGCGCGTGAAGAGGACGCTCACCGAGAACGGCCTCAGACAACTCATATCTTTCATCTCTAGGATGACGACCGCTGACCGTGCTGAACTGGAAGGAGTGAGCGCCGAGCGAGCGCCACAGATCGTGGCGGGGGCTTTGGTCGCAGAGGCGAGTATGCGAGCGCTGTCGATAGAAACGGTGGACATTTGTCCGTGGGCGCTACGAGAAGGCCTTATTTTGCGCAAACTCGATAGCGAAGCTGACGGAACCGCGCTCGTCGAGGCTTCTGTGCGGGAGGCTGGTAGCCAGCGAGTTGATCGGAATGCAGTTGACCGATCGAGAGGCGACACACGATGACCGGACCACACGACAACACCAGACCGATCTCGGTCGCTGAGTTGCTGGCCAAAAACGGCACGATCGGTGCTCCGGTTCCCAATCGCCGTCGCCGTCGCCGCGGCAACTCCGACTCGGTGACCGTCGCCGAGCTGACCGGCGAGATTCCGGTCATCGACGAGGACATCAAACCCGACGCGACCGGCCATTCGGAATCGCAATCACATGCCCACCGCGCCAACGGATCTGCTCGGCTCGACGAGGTGGCCGACGATGAGTCCGCCCCCGCCGAAAAGCCGCGCTACTGGTCTGAACCCGAGCCGCGGTGGCCGGCATCCCCGCCGCCTCGGCCGCGCGAATCACGGCCCGATCCGCGGAACTCGCGCCCCGAGCGCAGCCCGTATCCGCTGCCGTCGCGCGACAACGTCCGGGTAGACGCCAGCCGTTCCGAGGGCGCGGAAGACCAGTCTGCGGAACGGTCCGGTGCCGAGGGGATGAACCCGGACCCGTTGGAGGACTACGCGGGGATCTCGGTGGACGTGATGGACACCGACGTGCGCGACGCC
>NZ_DATMLH010000284.1:0-7152 GCF_035570115.1 Mycobacterium sp. | reverse complement strand
GGAGGGGCCCTGCATCACCGCGGCACTGGAGCGGCGCACGGTGCGGTCTGGGTCGTTGGGTGGGGAGAAGATGTGGCCGCGGTTCGGTCCCCGAGTGGGCCGCTTGGGCGTGCACAGTGCGCTGTCGCTGCCGCTGCTGCTGTCGGATCAGGTGATCGGCGCGATCAATGTCTACGCCCACGGCAAAGACGTCTTCGATGAGCACGCCGCCAAACTGGGGGAACTGTTCGCCAAACCCGCGGCAGTGGCGGTGCATAACGCCCAGGTCCTCGCGCACGCGATGGCGCTGACCGCCCAGTTGCAGAAGGCGCTGTCGACGCGCCCGGTTATCGATCAGGCGATCGGCCTGATCCGGGGACGCAGCGGGCGCAGCGCCGAGGAGGCGTTTACTCAGCTGCGGGCGATCAGCCAAGCCGAACACCGCAAATTGGCTGAGGTAGCCCAACACATCGTCGATGAAGCCGTGCGCCGCGCCCGCGCCCGACGCAACCCGATCTGAGCCCGAACCGCCAGGTCGGCCCGCGGCCGAACTGCCGCTGCACGGTGTAACGCGCGTAGGTTGGAGAATGGGAAAACAGTCAACGCGACGGGTCCTGGCTTGCGTCGCGGGTTCCCCACCCTGCAGGCGGCTCGCCTGTTGGGCACCGGCAGGCTCGATCCGCGCTCGGGAGCGCCCAGCGGAGCAATCCCGTCATGAAGATCAGTGCGGCCCTGGCCGCCGATTTGGGCATCCTTACCGCCGCCCTGGATGGGCCCGACGCCGATGTGCTGCACAGTCTGCACCAATTGGGCGTCGACGCCCAAGCGGCGGTGCCCACCTATCTCGGTCTGAGCGTGACCTTCGACGGCAGTGATCCGCCGTTCACGTTCACCACCCTCGAGGACGGCACGGCCGACAATGTTCGCACCTCGCTTCGGCTCACGCCGCTGGCCCGTGTCGATGACGGCCGGGCGGCGCCTTCGGTTGCCCTCATCCTTTACGCGGAGACGCCGGGAACATTTGTCGACCTCACCGCCGACCTCGCGTGGCTAACCGGCCGTCCGCCCAGCGACTTCGCGCTCGATCAGCACCGGAGCGTCCCCGCCGGGTCGGACGCCGGGACATCTCTGCCAGCGGCGTCGGTCGTCAACCAGGCCATCGGGGTACTCATCGGCCGCGGCTACACCCCACGGCAAGCACATTCGAAATTGGACACCCAAGCTGATGGCGCGGGTACCGATCGATACACCACCGCGCAGTTCATCCTCGACACGCTCACAGCCGAGAACCCGGCCGACGCCGAGCGCGCCGATCAGGAGCCCAACATGGGCTGAGTGTGCAAGCACGGAAAAACTGCGCTGCGCGGTGGCTCATTGTGCCCGCGCCGTATAGCGTCTCGGCCCAGTCACTCGCGCCGGAGGCAGTCAGCAGTTCACAATGATTCCGGGTCGGTGACATGCCGATGAGAGGGACTGAATGATCGACAAAGAGCAAGCGCAGCACATGACAGATGTTGCCGGCGAATGCAATCGGCTCAACGAGATATCGCAACCACTGGGGTATGCGGTCACCGCGAGCACCAGCCTCGATGACCAATCGACGCAGCAGTTTACGGTTCATCGGCTAGACCAGACCGTCGCCAGCGGCCCCAAGTTCGCGACCACCCAGGAGGTTCGTGCTCACTTCGAGGCAATCGCGAAGCTACCACTCTGGCGACTGGATCTCGTGAACAACAGCGCGATCGTCTTCGATCCAGCGGAGCTCGAGGTCACCGATGCCAGCACCGGACAGAGCTTCAGCTTTAGGGGCTGGGGCTTGGGAGTCGCACAACTCGCGGCAGGCGGCGAGGGCCCAGGCGCTCAGGAGGGGGTAACGAATCTAACTGTCTATTCTGAGGATCCCCCAACTATCGGGAATTGGTACAAGTCAGACGTCGGGTTATAGTGCGCGACCGACTCACCGAGATTTCGCACCCAGGCTAATTTGTTGCGGGCCAAGACAGGTCGTTACCGCCCGGAGCGGCGCCTACAATCACTGCCACACCGGACTCGGCGGCCAAGCACCGCTACCGGTGTGGCCGACCTCTCAGGTCAGGACATCTGGCCGGGGGTACCCGACAGGTGTAGCGTTGTTGTTGCTGGGTCCTTCAGCCAGTCCGGAAGAGTTTGGCTGTACGCCGCCGAACTTGATGAGCGTTTGCTCGCGCCGCACATTTTGACATCTACCCGTTGCATTCGAGAGAGCATGTGCATTTCGCTCATTCGTCGTTAGCCCGGAATTAGGCGGACCACCAACTCCGTGTTCACCCAACCCGTGCACGTTGGTTTGTCGACCACTTGCCCGGCGACCGACCGAGTAAACAACCCTGCCAATGATGCCGGGTGTGCAGCGCGTGCACCGAAGGACGCAACGATCAGCCGGGGCAACGCCAAACCGGCGGCGGGCCAAGGTAAATGACCCGTTCAATCACTGACCCGGGCAAATCCTCCTCCAAACATCCACACAGAAACTAGGTAAATGTCATGATCGGCCTCGGAATCCTTCTTATCGTCCTCGGGCTCCTCCTCCCCGCCCTCATCCCCACCTTCGCCTACGCCCATATTTGCTTGGTCATCGGGGTCATCCTCCTCGTCGTCGGCCTGCTACTGATGGTGATGGGACGGATGGGACACGCCGTCGGCGGCCGCCGCCACTACTACTGACCGGCCCGATGTACTCCCCGGCTCGGCTAGCAGTGGCTGACCGAGCCGGGTGTCGTGGGTCGCGGTTTTCGTTGGCGATCAACGCCGGCAGCCCGAGTTATGAACCCGAAAGAAAGGAGGATAACGATGGCGATCACAGACGTTCCGGCCTTCGCTCACCTGACCGACGCCGACATTGACAACCTGGCCGTTGAGCTGGATGCCATCCGCCAGGACGTTGAAGACTCCCGCGGCGAGCGGGATGCCCGCTACATCCGCCGCACGATCGCCGCGCAACGTGCCTTGGATCTCACCGGCCGGCTCATGCTGGCCGGCAGCTCGAAACGCTCGGCATGGTGGGCGGGAACGGTGACCCTCGGTCTGGCCAAGATCGTCGAGAACATGGAGATCGGCCACAACGTCATGCACGGCCAGTGGGACTGGATGAACGATCCCGAGATCCACTCCTCGACGTGGGAGTGGGACATGATCGGCGTGTCCAAACACTGGCGATCCACCCACAACTTTCAGCACCACAAGTACACCAACATCCTCGGCATGGACGACGACGTGGGCTACAGCACCCTGCGAGTCACCCGTGACCAGCCGTGGGAGGCTGCCCACATCGGCAACCTGCTGTTCAACACCATCCTCGCGCTCGGATTCGAGTGGGGAATTGGCTTGCAGCCCATCGATTTCGGCAAAATCCTCAAGGGCGCCCCGGACCGCGAAACCACCCTCCGGCAGATCCGCGAATTCTCAGCCAAGGCCGGCAGGCAGGTCGTCAAGGACTACGTCGCGTTCCCGGCACTGACCTCGCTGTCGCCGGCGGCGACCTACAAATCGACGCTGAAGGCCAACGTGGTGGCCAACGTGATCCGCAATATCTGGACCTACGCGGTGATCTTCTGTGGGCATTTCCCCGATGGCGCTGAGAAATTCACCAAGACCGACATGATCGGCGAAAGCCGGGGCCAGTGGTATCTGCGCCAAATGCTGGGCAGTGCCAACTTCGACGCCGGGCCCGCGATGCGGTTCATGAGCGGCAATCTGTGCCACCAGATCGAGCACCACCTCTACCCCGATTTGCCCAGCAACCGCCTGCATGAGATCTCGGTGCGGGTCAGGCAGGTCTGCGACAAATACGACCTCCCGTACACGACGGGTTCGTTCCTGATGCAGTACGGCAAGGCGTGGCGCACCATCGCCAAACTGTCGCTGCCGGACCGCTACTTGCGCGCGACCGTCGACGACGCTCCGGAGACCCGCAGCGAGCGGATGTTCGCCGAACTGGAGCCCGGTTTCACCGGGACCGATCTAGCCACAGGGCGCCGCCGCGGGCTCAAGACAGCGATCGCGGCGGTCCGACAATGGCGCCGCGATCAGCGCAGACGGCCGTGATCTACTGGCCGGTAACCTACGGGACCGTAGGTACCGTATAGTCGGCCAGTAGTCCCGCCGGTATGCCAGAACACCGTTGGATGGAGACCAGTTCACGTGACCGAGATGAACTATGTCGATCTGCACGGTGAGCGGGTCGCCTATCGGGACGCAGGGGCCGGCGAGGCGCTGCTGTTGATTCATGGCATGGCGGGAAGTTCGGCGACCTGGCGGGCGGTGATCCCTCAGCTGTCGAAGAAGTATCGGGTGGTGGCACCGGACCTGTTGGGACACGGTGAATCAGCCAAGCCGCGTGGTGACTATTCGCTGGGTGCGTTCGCTGCGTCGTTGCGTGATCTGCTCGATGAACTAGGGATCAGCCGGGCGACGGTGATCGGTCAATCCCTCGGTGGCGGTGTGGCCATGCAGTTCACCTATCAACATCGCGACTACTGCCAGCGACTGGCTCTCATCAGCAGCGGTGGCCTCGGCCCTGACCTGAACTGGATCTTGCGGATCCTGTCGGCACCCGGAGCCGAGCTGCTGCTGCCAGTGGTCGCGCCGCGGCCCGTATTGAACGTCGGCAACAAGCTGGGGTCGTGGCTCACGTCGGCGGGGATCCAGTCGCCGCGCGCCAGCGAAATGTGGAGCGCTTATTCCTCGTTAGCGGATCAGCAGACACGGCAAGCATTCCTACGTACGTTGCGCTCGGTGGTCGACTACCGCGGCCAGGCGGTCAGTGCGCTCGGCAAGATCCATGTCAGTCATGGGTTACCCACCTTGCTGATCTGGGGTGAGCAGGATCGGATCATTCCTGTCGCTCATGGCTACGCCGCTCACGACGCCGTGCCGAGTAGTCGACTTGAAGTGCTCGCCGGTGTCGGGCACTTCCCGCATGTCGAGTCCCCGACAGCGGTCGTGGACATCCTTGACGACTTCATCGCCACCACAGGGCGGGATGTCGATCTGACGAATCGAAAAACCTGATCATCCAGCGGGAGCGACCGGCTGATCAGATTACTGATCGTAGGGTGCGGCGACATCTGCGCGGCGATCCGCATCGGTTGACTGCCATCGGCGGTCTTGCCGCGTTGTCGTTGGACGCATTGTCCAGCGTTGCCTACGGTCCCGAAGCGATCGTCTTGGTTTTGGTCGCCGCGGGTACCGCCGCAGTGCGGTTGACCCTACCGATCGCGATGGCGATCACGGTGCTGCTGTTGGTGTTGGTGGTCTCCTACCGGCAAGTGATCGCGGTCCACCCGAACGGCGGCGGGGCCTACGCAGTGGCCAAAAAGGACCTCGGCCGAGCGGTGAGCTTGTTGGCTGCGGCGAGCCTGGTCGTCGACTACGTGCTGACGGTTGCGGTGAGTCTGGCGGCCGGGGCAGCCAGTCTGGGCAGCGTCTTTCCGGTGATGGCCCATCACCTGCTGGGCGTGACGTTGGCGGGGCTTGCGCTGATCACCGCCATCAACCTGGTCGGAATCGCCGAATCGGCCAAGGTGCTGATGGGACCGACGATGGTGTTCGTCGTCAGTATCTTCGCCATCATCATCGTCGGGTTCATCCGTCCGCATCCGGTAGCCGTTATCGGTGCGGATCTGGGCCCCATCCGTGCGACCGAAGCACTAGGGGTGGTGTTGATTCTCAAGGCGTTTGCAGCGGGTTGTTCGTCGCTGACCGGAGTCGAGGCAATCGCCAACGCGGTGCCCCAATTCCGGACGCCCATCGTCAAGCGGGCCCAACACACCGAGGTCGCGTTGGGAGTGTTGCTGGCAGCCATGCTTCTTGGCCTGGCCGCGTTGATCAAGCTGCATCAAGTGACACCGCGCGGCGACGTCACCGTACTCGCGCAGCTGTCGGCGGGAGCTTTTGGAACCGGGTGGCCGTTCTACGTGACCAACCTCGCGGTAACTCTGGTGTTGGCTCTCGCGGCGAACACCAGCTTTGGTGGTCTGCCGGTGTTGATGCAGCTGTTGGCCAAGGACCACCGGCTGCCGCACCTGTTCACGCTTCGCGCCGAACGTCCCGTGTACCGGTACGGCGTTGCCGCTTTAGGCGTGCTGTCCGCCGCGGTGCTACTCCTCGTCGGTGCCGAAACCCACCGGTTGTTGCCCGTGTTCGCGATCGGCGTCTTTATCGGATTCACGATCAGCCAAACCGGACTGGTCCGGCACTGGCTGCAACAACGCGGCCGCGGCTGGGTGGGCAAGGCAGCACTCAACGGGACCGGGGCGGTACTCACCGCCGTGGCGGGAGTGGTGCTCTTCGCCAGCAAATTCACCGAGGGTGCCTGGCTGCTGCTGCTGCTCGTGCCGGGGCTGATGCTGCTCTTCGATCGGATCGAACGCTACTACTATCACGTCGCGGAACAGTTGGATCTAGGACGGCCGCCACCAAAACCCGTTCCGGGACCTGCCCACGAAGCGGGCGACGCAATGGTCATCGTGCCGGTCATCACGATCAGCAAGGTCGTGGGGCATGCGTTGCAGGTCGCGATGCGGCTTGGCGGAGAAGTGGTCCCGGTGACCGTCGACACCGACCCCGACGCCAACCGTCGGCTCTGCGAACTCTGGAAAGAATGGGACCCCGGGGTTGACCTACGGGTGCTGCCCAGCCCGCACCGCACCCTGGTGGCGCCCACCGTCGGTTTCGTCCGAACCCAAGTCGAACAGGGACGCTTCGTTATTGTCTTGCTCGCCTACATCGAACCGAGGCGCCGGCGCTACCGAATCCTGCACAACCAACGAGGCCCGTTGCTCGCCACAACAATTCGCGCACGCACCGACGCTATCGTCGCCACGCTTCCGGTTCGCTTGGACTGAGCATCTGCCCACCGCTCCCAAGGCTGCAGATCTCCGATCGACGTTCGTTGTGGCGGCACCCAAAGGTCTGATCCACAGGACTTGACAATTGCCCCCGCGCGGTGGAACGTCAACTGAGTTGAGACTCTCAACCAGTCCGGGATGAGGTCGGCCGTCCGCCGCTGTCCTCGCAGAGCGTTAGCTCGCGCCGAACACACCGGTGACAACCGCATGTCGGGGATCACCATGAATGCTCGTCCTACCACCTCCATGCCGCCGGTCGGCGGCTTTCTTTCCCAGCCAAGAGAGC
>NZ_DATMLH010000283.1:0-7185 GCF_035570115.1 Mycobacterium sp. | reverse complement strand
AATTTCGACCAGATGCTAAAGCGCACTCCCGAAATGGCCGAGCAGATGAAGCCGGTGGCCGAACGGTTCCGGACCATCGAGCCGTGGCTGACCGACGGCCGCGCGCACGCTCCGTTCTGGGAAGTGCACGCCACCAGGGTTGACTAGGCCGACCGCGTCAGGAGCCGGCCGGCACCAGGCGCAGCGAAATCGAGTTGATGCAGTAGCGCTGGTCGGTGGGCGTCGGATAGCCCTCGCCCTCGAAGACGTGGCCGAGATGGCTGTGGCAGTTGGCGCACAGCACCTCGACGCGCGTCTGGCCCAGCGAGCGGTCGGGGCGCAGGATCACCGCGTCGGAGTTCGCCGGGTCGAAGAATGACGGCCAGCCGCAATGGGATTCGAACTTCTCCGTGCTGCGGAACAGTTCGGCGCCGCAAGCGCGGCACTGGTACACGCCTTCGGTCTTGGTGTCGGTGTACTCACCGACGAACGGGCGCTCGGTTCCAGCGCGACGCAGCACGTCGAACTCTTGCGGGTTGAGTTTCTTGCGCCATTCGTCGTCGCTGAGTTGCAGCTTTGGGGCGGAGGAAGTCATGCCTCCACGCTAGCGCGAGGTTGCGGAGGCGTCACCCAGGGCGGATCGATCCCGTCGTCCAGGCGGTTTTCGGCCTTGGCGTCCAAGTAGCGGAAGTAGAGCACGGTGAACACCACGATCAGCAGCAGCGACCAGCCGTAGGTGATCTTCAGGTAGTCCAGCGGCCGCCCGATGTACATCCAGTGGAGCAGCAGCCACTTGTCCATCGTCAGGAAGCCGTAGACGCCCAGCCAAGCCGGCCAGTTGCGAATCACTGAATTGGGCAACACCACCGTCATCAGGAACGGGAACAGCATCATCGAGTAGTAGCCCTGGGCCAGTGCCAGCACCAGCCACGACCACAGCAACAGCACACCCGACGATGTGGTGAACCAGAACAGCGGATCACGGGTCCGGTAGTAGCGATACAGCAGCCACAAGCCGCCGATGGCCAGCAGGGTGAACAGGATTCGCAGAAACAGGATCAGCCAGAAAGGCAGCCCGAAGTAGACTCCGTTGCCTTCGATCGAGCTGTTGAAGTAATCGCGGACGCCCAACGTGTAGGGCAGGGTGCGGGTGACGAAGTCCATCGGGTGGACCACCAGAGGCCATGCGGCCAGATTGAACGCCGCCGGCACCACCAGGGCGGCCAGCACTGCACGCCACTGACGGTTCAGGAACGGCAACAGCAGCAGTGGTAGCAGCACCGGCTTGACCACCAAAGCCAGACCGATCGCGATGCCGGCCCACCACTGATGCCTGACGCTGTTGGCTTCCGAACCGTCGAGCAGCCAGCGCAAGAACAACACCTCGAGCAGCAGGATGACGCCGTTGATGTTGGTGAAAACCAGTGTGCTCGTGACGGATTCGGTGCAGAACATCGCCAGCAGCAAGGCTGGGGCCGCCACCGAGGTCAGCCTGAAGTTGAACATCCGCAGCAGCACGTACCCGGCCAGCACGATGGCGGCGCTGTTGACCGCGACGAACAAGTAGCGCGACTCCGCGAACGGCAGATAACCGAAGGGCGCCATGATCAGCGTGCCGCCGGGCGGATACAGGTAGTGCGGGTCGACGTAGTCGAAATGCTCGTTGTAGATGTCCCAGCCGCGCCGGAAGTTCAGCACCGCGCGGTAGACCGGCTTGAAATCGTCGGTGATGTTGCCGTTGGCGGGCAACACGATGGTGCGGTGAATGACCGCCATGATGGCCAATGGCCAGAGAACCGAGCGCAGCACGGTGGCGGTGCCAGGCGGTGCGGTGCGGGGACCAAAGGTGGCCTGCGACCAATCCCGCAGGCTGCCACGAGTGGAATCAACTGCCGTCACCAGCGCACCGTACATGGGCGATTGCCCGAAGGATCAGGCGGGACAGTAGGTGTCGGTGGAGGGTAACTGGCCGCTGTCGAGGTAGCCGATCAACGGCGGGACCGCGCACGAGGAATAGATGCTGGCGCCGTGGCCGATCCCTTGCCACATCACCCGCTTGCTGGCCGCGGTGGCGTTGATGATGAGGGCGGCGGTGGCCAAGACGCCTTCCGACCCGACAATCGCGTCGTTCTGCACCCCCATCAGAAGCACGTTGACTTTCAGCTTCTTCGGTGGCTGCGGCGGCGTCGCGCTCGGCCACGACACGCATTTGACGAGATTGAGCGCACCGACGGTGCCGAACTGGGGGTAGAGCTTGCCCCAGGCGACCACGAGTTCCCGAATCCGGTCGGGAGTTGGGCGGTTGATCGCGTCACTGCACGAATTGACGAACTGCCCGTCGGTGCCGATGGTGCCCTCCGCCCGATTGATCAGGCCGGTCAGCAAGTTGGTGTCGCCGGAGCGGGCGTTTGCGAGCGCGGTGGCCACGTCGTTGGTGGTGCTGACGCGGTCACCGGTGGGGTAGCCCAGCGCGGTGCCGATAGCGTTGGCGAGCGAGGCTACCGACACACCCGCAGGGCCGTGGCCTGCGCGGGCGTCGGAAATCAGCGAGTTGACGGCGCCTTTGGGGTCGGGGCCCAGGGGACAGTTCATCGCGGCGCACTGTGCGGCGAATGCGTCCAAGGCTGCCTGCTGGCCTTTGACCTGTTGCTCGGCGGCGGCCTCGGCGCCCACCCCCAAGGCGATCGGCGAATCGAGGACCAGCCTGGCGACCTTGTCGGGATGCGAGCTCGCGTAGGACAGCGCCACCTGGGCGCCGTTGCCGATGCCCATCAGCGCCAGCGCGGGTACGTCCCAGGTACTGCGCAGCCGCTCGATGTCGGTGGCGGCGTGGGTGTCGTCGTAGGCGGAGTCGCCGGGCGCGATGGTGTCGGTGCAGCTGGTCGTGGCGTTCTGCACGATGTCCGCGAGGTTGGCGACCGGGTCGTTGCCGGACTCGAACTGCGACTGGTCGCGTATCTCCTGGCGGTCGAACTGGTCGAGGCAGTCCACCGGGGTCGACATGCCTATGCCGCGGCGGTCGATGGCGACGATGGGGTGGCTGCGCAGCACGTCGGCGCCGGCGCGGGCCAGCCATACCGGCAGTTGCAGCGACGACGGCAGGTCCGAGCCGGTGGTGAAGACCAGCGGGCCGGCGTCGGCCGGAGTCTGGGCCGAGCGGGCGCGCACCACACCGATGCTCAACGTCCCGGCTGCGCCGTTGACGGGGTCGAGGTCGGCGTCATAACTTGCGCAATCCAGGTTGACGCCGGGTGCTGCGGGGACGGCGGCATCCCCAAACTCCTTGGACGTGCAGTCATGCCAGGACAAGTCGTTCTTGGGCGCGGCGATCGGCGGCGGACCACCCGGCGGCTTCGCCGTAGTGGCCTTTCCCTGCGGCCGCGCGCCCGAATTGGTGGCAAAGCGCGGGTTGGCGGCCAATCCCGGCGCGCAGCCGGCCAGCAACCCGGTCACCACGACCAACGACGTGGCGATTGCGGCGTGCCGGCTCATGCCGACCACAGTAGCCATTCCAGCCCGATACTCAGGCTTAGGTTCGGTTGCCTGACTCCCATTCCCGGCCGGCATCGTCGTCAGGCCTTGACATAGCGGGTGTACAGGTAGCCGTCGTCGTCGGTGAGGATGTGCGAGGGGCGCATGCCGGTCAGCACCTGCCCCGGACCGGAGGCGATGCGGGCGCCCTGGCCGCCCACCAGGCTCGGCGCGATCGTCAGGCACAGTTCGTCGAGCATGTCGCGCGCGACGAACGAGCCGAACAGCGTCGGACCGCCTTCGGTCAATACCCGGAACAGGCCGCGGTCGGCCAGCGTCGTGAGCACGGCGGCTTCGTCGACTTGCGCGGGGTCGTCGCCCGAGCAATCGACGACCTCCGCGAGGCCGGCTAGTCCGCGCTGCGTCTGGTCGGTCGCCGCCCCGCAGGTCAACACCAGCGGTGGCACCTCGGTGCGGGTGAACACCGGCATCTCCCGGTCCACCCGACCGGATCTGGTCACGATCGCCAGCTGCGGCACTTCACTCTGCCCGCAGGCCTGGCGACGCTGGCGCTGCGCGACGCTCGGTCGCGCGCCCGAATAGCCCTCGGCCCGCACCGTACCCGCGCCGACCAGAATCACGTCGGCGAGCTCGCGCAGCAGGTTGAACACCGCCCGATCGCCGGGTCCGCCGAGTCGACCGCTCACGCCGCCGACGGTGGCACCACCGTCCAGGCTGGCGATGAAGTTCGCCCGAAGCCAGGTCCGGTTCAGCTGCGCCGGATAGCCGTAGAGCTCGGGCAGTTCGGCGCCGTCGAGGTCACGGACCGAGCCCAGCAGCCTCAGCTGCATCCCGCCGGCTTGTTCGGCGGCAAGGTCAGGCATGCGCATTATCAGGAGACCGTAGCGCGCAGACCCCGGGCTTTAGCCCTGGGGTTAGCGCGTCAAGTTACCCGTGGACGGCTCCCCATGCGGCGTCGCCGCGAATGTCGGTGCCAATTGTCCGACGCACTGGTCGGCCACCGGGCCGGACGATGACAGAGCAACCGACCGATTCCAGTTGCTTTTGGTCACCTCGCAGCCGTCCGAATGGGATCCCGCTATGAACGGCTGGGGCCGAAGATACTGGTGGCTGTGGACGGCGTGCGTGCGGATTTACAGCAGTTACGGGATCAGTTGGTTGATGGGCTCCGGCAGGCGGGGCATGTGTCCAGCGAACGGGTGACAGCGGCGCTGCGCGCGGTGCCGAGGCACGTGTTTGTGCCCGGGATCGAGCCGGAGCGGGCCTACCGGGATGAGGCGTTTGCGATCAAATATGACGAGGGCGGGCTTCCAGTCAGCTCCTCATCACAGCCCGCGATCATGGCGAGAATGCTGGACCAGCTCGACGTGCAGCCGGGACAGCGCGTGCTGGAGATCGGGACGGGCACTGGCTACAACGCGGCGCTGTTGGCCCACCTGGTCGGCGAGACCGGCGCGGTGGTGTCGGTGGACATCGACGCCGACCTCGTCACAGACGCCCGCGAGCGCCTGGCCGCGTGCGGCGTTTCTCAGGTCACCGTCGGCTGCGGGGACGGCGGTCTGGGTTGGTCTGAGCACGCCCCCTACGACCGCATCATTGCCACCGTGGGGGCGTGGGACATTTCACCAGCGTGGGTGGCCCAGCTCGCCCCACAGGGTCGGTTGGTCGTTCCACTCGACCTGCGAGGCCCTCAGCGCTCGATTGCCTTCCAACCGGTCGATAACCATCTGGAAAGCGTCTCGGTGGTCTTCTGTGGGTTTATGCGTATGCGCGGCGCGTTCGCCGGTCCCGAATCGATCCACCGGCTCGGCCCCGAACGAGGGGTGTTACTGGGGCTGGCCGAGCAACGTCCCATCGACGCCGACGGTCTCTATGCAGCGCTGGCCCGGCCAGGTGTGGACGTGCCCAGCGGCGTGCGTGTCACGCTCAACGACGCACGGCACGGCCTGGGCCTATGGCTGGCGCTGCACGAACCCGCCATAGCCGGGCTCTCGGCGATCGGCGCGGCAGCAAATCATGGACTGGTGCCTGCGCTGATCGAATACCCTGGCCGCGGCGCCGCTACAGTCGCGCTGGTCGGAACCGACGCGGTTGCCGCACTGGTCCGCCTCGGCGACGAGCAACCGTTCGAACTCGGTGCCCGCCCTCTCGGCCAAGAAGGTCATCGCCTCGCGCAGCGCCTTGTTGGACACATTCACGATTGGAACGCCCAGGGGCGACCCGGCACCGCCGGGCTGCAGGTTTCTGCCTATCCACGCGACAGCGATCACGCCGCGATCGCAGATGCGGATAGCATCATCGAAAAGCGCTATACCCGACTGGCGCTGAACTGGGCATCGTGATTGCGTCTTACCAAGCGAATCCCAAACGAACACGCACCGGCAGCCCGTCGGCAATTATTCTCACTACAGGGCAGCTATTCGTTTCACTCCTTGGCGCACCGCCCAGCGCCAACTCTCCTCGCTTCTCAGCTTGCGTCCCAGGTCCGCTTCGATAACTTCGGTAGTCGAGGACCAAAACAAGCAATAGGGTGCCTGCATGCACGGCCCCACTCCCGCCGATGCCACCGGCGGGGTGGCTCATCTGGTCGATCGGCGGCCCCCGGTGTCGCCCGAGCGGCTGATCGCCCAGCTGACGCCGCCGCCGACCTTCGCCGAGGCGAGCTTCGCGAGCTATCACCCCGACCCGGCGGAGCCGACGCAGTCCGCCGCCGTCGCGGCGTGCCAACAATTCTGCTTGCAGGCCGTCGAGCGCCGCGCCGGCCGCAAGAAGCTCTTCGGCAGGCGCGAGGTTGTGCCGGGCATCGGGCTGTACCTCGACGGTGGTTTCGGTGTCGGCAAGACACACCTGCTGGCCGCGGCCTACCGGCAGCTGCCCGACGATTTGCCTGATAAAAAAGCCCACCCGAAGGCGTTCGCGACGTTCATGGAGCTGACCCAGCTCGCCGGGGTGTTCGGCTTCGCCGAATGCATTGACCTGCTAGGGCATTACACGCTGTTGTGCATCGACGAGTTCGAGCTGGACGACCCCGGCAACACGACGCTGGTATCACGGCTGCTCTCCCAACTCGTCGAGCGCGGTGTGTCGGTGGCCGCCACGTCCAACACGCTGCCCGAGCAGCTAGGGGAGGGGCGTTTTGCGGCGCAGGACTTCCTGCGTGAAATCAACACGCTGGCAGCAATTTTCACCGTCGTCCGGATTGAGGGGCCGGACTACCGGCACCGCGACCTGCCGCCTGCGCCCCAGCCGCCAACTGACGAGCAAGTCGCCGCGCGCGCCGCGACGGTTGCGGGCGCGACCCTCGACGACTTCGACGCACTCTGCGCCCATCTGGCCACCATGCATCCGTCGCGCTATCTGACGTTGATAGAAGGCGTGACGGCGGTGTTCCTCACCGGCGTGCATGCCATCGAAGACCAGAACGTGGCACTGCGGGTGGTGGCGTTGACCGACCGGCTCTATGACGCCGGCATCCCGGTGCTGGCGTCGGGGGAGAAGTTGGACCGCATCTTCGGCGAGGAGATGCTGGAAGGTGGCTTCCGGAAGAAGTATCTGCGGGCCACGTCGAGGCTGCTGGCGCTGACGGCGGCTGTCAACGCCTAGGCGAGTCGCGTCACCGGCCACCGCCGCCGCCACCGCCGCCGCCGCCGCCGCCAAATCCGCCCCCACCGCCGCCGATACCGCCGCCGCCGATACCGCCGCCGCCAAATCCGC
>NZ_DATMLH010000282.1:0-12776 GCF_035570115.1 Mycobacterium sp. | reverse complement strand
CGCACTTTTTGACGAGGTGCTCGCCCGCAACTTCGTGTCCTACGCCTTCGACGGGGCCCGCAGCCGCACCGGGACGAAGAAATACTTTGCAGCACTTCGGAACTCATTTGCAGACTTGCACTTCGAAGTTCATGAAAACATCGGCGTCCTGGTCGAGGACGACCTCATTGCATTGCGCACCGTCGTCACGGGAACACACACCGGCGACTACGACGGTGTGCCCGCCACCGGCCGACAGATCCAGACCTCGGTCTCGCATTTCTTCCGCGTGCGCGACGACCAACTTTCCGAGCAATGGCTAGTCATGGACACCTACCGAATCTTGGCCAGGCTCGGCGCCGTCCCCGGCGTGGCCGCCACCTTCCAGCAAATGCTGGGCGTGGCCGAAGCGCCCGACGGAATCTTCAAAGAGCGCCTCGGCACCGACTTCGACGCACCCCGCACGGGCCGACGGCCGACTCGAGACGAGTCGCGCGCGGTCGGGCGGCGCCTCTACGACGGCGCCATCAACACCGGCGTGGCCACCGCCGTGGACGCCTTGGCGGTGGGCTACATCCAAAACACCGGCTGGACCCCGGACGGGCGCGACCACTTCGGCAACGCGTGGGCTATCGGGCGCGGCGCCATGCCGGACGGACTGGCCGTGCACACCCACGTCGTCGCCGAAAACGACCGAATCGCCACGCTCAGCGTCTGGGACGGCACGGTGACCGCAAGCGGACACCAGGTCGACTTCGCCTCGGCCGACTTCTTGCGGATCGAAAACGGTGTCGCCGCCGAACACTGGGACACCGTCGACTACGTCCGGCTCTACCAGTCGTTCGGCCTGCTGCCCGACGACCTCTGACCGGGACAACACCTCGGAATCGACTCGCCTGCAATCAGATCGGAATGAACATATGCCCTTCAGCGTCCAGTTCTCTGAATTCGGTAACACCGATGTGCTGCGCATGGTCGAAGTCCCCGCGCTCAGCCCCGACCCCGGGCAGGTGAGCATCGCGGTGCGCGCCGCGGGCATCAATCCCATTGACTGGAAAACCATGCAGGGCCTCATGCAGCAGGAGTTCACGCTGACGCTGCCCGCAGGCCTGGGATCCGATGTCGCCGGCGTCGTCGATCAAGTCGGCGCTGAGGTGACCGAATTCCGCGTGGGCGATGCGGTCATGGGCACCTCACTGACACCGTCGTTCGCCGAATTTGCACTCGCCGATCCGGCCAGCCTGATCAAAAAACCCGACGACATCGCCTGGGAAGTGGCCGGCAGCGTGGCCGGCGCCGGCGCCACCGCTTACGCCGTGCTCAACGAGCTCGGCGTGCACGCCACCGATACGCTGTTGATCCATGCCGCCGCCGGCGGTGTAGGAACGTTCGCCGTTCAGCTGGCCGTCGCGCGCGGGGCGCGGGTGATCGGCACGGCAAGCGAGTCCAATTTTGATTACCTGCGTTCGATCGGCGCCGAACCGGTGGCCTACGGCGAGGGGCTTCTCGACCGCGTCCGCGCGATCGCTCCGACGGGCGTCGACGCCGTCCTCGACGCCTCCGGCCGCGGTGAAATCCCGCTGTCGATCGAGCTCGCAGGAGGCCCCGAACGCGTCCTGACCCTCGTCGCGTTCGACGCTGCCCCCTCCGGCATCCAAGTCCATATCGGCGGAGCCGGAAGCGAACTCGGTCCCGCACTGCGCGAGATCGCCTCTCTCATCGAGCAGGGGCGCCTCAGCGTACCCATCTGGCGTACCTACCCGCTGTCGCAGACCGCAGCGGCGCTAGACGCCAGCCAATCCGGCCACCTCCACGGCAAAATCGTCGTCCTAGCGTAAAGCGCCCCAGGTCCTGGTCGTGCACACTCCCGCCGCCATCCACAGCAGACCGACTTCCCCTCGCGCTGGCTGGGCCAGCCATCGGCGGTTGCGCGGTCGCGACTCCGTCCGCTCGTCCGCAGAAAGGACCCGACCATGACAACGCATGCGACAACGGATCCGCCAGCAACCTGGCGCCCAACAGCTGAGCAGCAAAAGAACTGTCAATTAGCGGGTTTCATGCAGTGGATGGGTGAGCATCGTGGAATAACCCTGGCCGATTACCGCCAAGTGTGGCGTTGGTCGGTCGAGGATGTGTCGGGGTTTTGGGACGCAGTTCGCGAGTACTTCAGCGTCACCGGAGCGGGGTTCAACGCGCCCGCACTCGCCGTCGAGCGAATGCCTGGCGCGATCTGGTATCCCGATGCGCAAATGAATTTCACCGAAAACATGCTGCGGCACGCGCTTAGGCCCGAATACGCCGACACCGTGGCGATACGCTCGATCACCGAAGACAACCGTGTGCGAACTCTGACATGGCGTGACTTGCACAGCCAGGTCGCCGCGCTGGCCAAGGCGCTTTCCGCGCTCGGAGTCCGGCCCGGTGAGCGGGTCGCGGCGGTGCTACCCAACATTCCCGAGGCCATCATCTGCTTGTTGGCCACCGCGAGCCTCGGCGCGATCTGGACGATCAACTCGCCCGAGCTGTCCGTCAGCGCGACGCTGGATCGACTGGGTCAGCTGCAGCCGGTGGTGCTCATTGGAGCCAGCCATTACCGATTCAACGGCAAAGACATCGATTGCCGAGCCCAGCTGCACGCGCTGCCAGACAAGGTGCCAAGCGTGCGGCACACCATCGTCGTCAACGATCCCGACCATGCCGACGACGCCCCGAGCGGCCGGCAATTGCTGGACTTCACAACACTTGTCAACGACACCGCCGAACCTGCCTATGCGTCAGTGCCGTTCGACCATCCATTGTGGATCTTGTTCTCGTCGGGAACGACAGGAAAGCCGAAAGGCATTGTGCACGGGCACGGCGGCATGACGTTGGAAGCCTTGAAGTTCTATGGCCTCAACCATGACGTGGGCATCGGCGACGTCTATTACGTTGGCGCCAACACATCGTGGATGGTGTGGAACACCCTGGCCTACAACCTGATGTGCGGCGCCTCCGTCGTCACCTATGCCGGCTCCCCAACCTTTGGGCGTGCCGATCGCCAGTTCAACATCATCGCCCGCACGGGCACCACCATGTTCACCACCGGCGCGGCCTACCTGTCACTTGTACAAAACGCGAACCTCCGTCCCGGCCGCGACTGGGACCTGTCGCGGCTGCGATCGATCATGTCCACCGGCTCACCGCTTCCCAACTCCACCTGGCAGTGGGTGCACGAACACGTCAAAGCCGACGTCCATCTCGGATCGGACTCAGGTGGCACCGAAATCTGCAGTGCCTTCATCGGTTCCAACCCGCTCGAACCAGTCCACCTGGGTCGGCTGCAGGGCCCCGAGCTCGGTGTAGCGGTGCAAGCCTGGGATGATTCCGGCGCCCGCGTGATCGGCGAAGTCGGTGAAATGGTGATCACCAAGCCGCTCCCGTCGATGCCGGTAGCGCTGTGGAACGACCCCGACGGCGCCCGCTACTCGGGCGCATATTTCGAGCGCTTTCCGGGGGTGTGGACCCACGGAGACTGGATCACCGAAACCCCCGAGGGGGAGTTCGTCGTCCATGGGCGCTCCGATGCCACCCTCAACCGCGGCGGAGTACGTCTGGGCAGCTCCGACATCTATGCCGCACTCGAGCATGTGCCCGAAGTTCTCGACGCCCTTGTGGTGGGGGCCGAAGAGCCCGACGGCGGCTACTACATGCCGCTGTTCGTGGTGTTAGCCGACGACGTCGAATTGACCGACGAACTCGCCGCCCACCTCAAGGCCACCATTCGCCAGCACACCTCGCCCCGGCATGTTCCCGACGAAATCATTGCGGCCCCCGCCGTTCCGCTGACGCACACCCTCAAGAAGGCCGAAATACCCGTCAAGAAACTCTTCGCCGGGTATGACCCCGCCACCGCCATCGCCAAAGGCGCACTGACCAATCCAGACAGCATCGACTTCTACATCGAGCGGGCCCGCCGCCGCCTGAACACTCGCGGTCCTGGCGACACTCGTGCCAGACCGTGACCGACCCACAGACCTACATCGCTTCGTGAAAGGGATCCGGAATGTACATCATCGCCACGATCTTGAGCATTGAGTTAGTCTTCGCGGTGATAATCTCACAGGATCTTTCGGTGTGAGAACCATGGGCGCCAACAGAATTGGCCACCTCGCGGCGCACATGACCGTGGCGTGGCATCCAGGACAATGCGCCGCAGCGCTGCGCTAGCCGCCGTCGTGGCGGGCGCGCTCGCGGGCACCTGGGCCCGCCGCGACTACCGCGCCTGGCTCGCCATCGGCGAAGGCGGGCTGCCAGCCAACCCCAAGGGCTGGCTGATAACCAGCTACCTGCGGCTGCGCAAGGCCGACCCGATCACGACCAAGGTGTACGACACGCAGATCGGTGCGCTGGGCGCCGCCGCCCACCTCGGCCCGCTGCCTGGCCGCCATGGCCCGCGCCCCACGATCGCCCCGTGGCCGATCCCGCACCGCCAGCTCGATCAGTTCCCGGGGCCCGAGATGAGGGCCGCCCTGGACGGCGTCTTCGAGGACGCGCTCGGTAGGCACGCCGACACGGTGCACTCCAGGCTCAGTCACTTCGAGAAACACAACCCCGCGGTCACACTCCGCGACCCCGCCGCCGGTCATGCCGACGCGCGGCTTAGCGAGGGCGAGACCGCACACATCCATCCGCACGACGGGTCGATGCACATGATCTTCAGCGCCGCCGACGCCGCCACCGTCCTTGACGCCGGGTGGGGCGAGCGCCATCCCCTGGCGGGTGTGCTGCGAGCGCTTCCCAGCACCTACATCTACGTATACCCACCGCGAGACAGGGCCGAGCTCGCCATCGTGGCCCAACTGCTCAACGCCGCGATAGAGCACATGACCAGCACGGGGCAGTCGTGACGGGGCCTGTGTGCTAGGCGGTTTTAAGGCTATGAACTGCATGGATTCCGGTGGAGCTAAGTTGACTCGAACCCCTGCCTTCACCAAGGCGACCCAAATCGGGGATGTGACTGGTGCCCGCGGTGCGCCGGGGCGGAACCGGTGAGTAGCGCCTGACCCGCCTGATTCGCCGCGATCTTCCGCCCACACGGCCCGCGAAGTAGCGTACCGACGTGAGAGTTTTGCTTGTTGAGGACGAGCCACGATTGTCGGCGACCCTGTCTAGGGGGTTGAAGGCCGAGGGCTTCGTCGTAGTCGCCGTCGGCACAGGCGTCGACGGCCTACACGAGGCAATCGAGAACAGCTTCGACGTCGTGGTTCTCGACATCATGCTCCCTGGCCACAGCGGATATGAGGTGCTGCGGCGGATGCGGGCCCAGGAAGTGTGGACACCGGTGCTCATGCTGACTGCAAAAGACGGCGAGTACGACCAGACCGATGCGTTCGATCTCGGCGCGGATGACTATCTGACGAAACCGTTTTCGTTCAGGGTGCTCGTAGCGCGCCTGCGCGCGTTGGTGCGTCGCGGTGCGCCAGAGCGGCCTACGGTATTGACCGCTGGTTCGCTGTCACTGGATCCTGCTCGGCACACGGTCCAACGCGATTCGACCCCAATCACTCTGACTCCCCGTGAGTATGGGCTGCTCGAGTTTCTGATGCGCAACAAGGACACGGTGGTGACGAAAGCCGAGATATTGCGCAATGTGTGGGATGCGCACTATCAGGGTCCCGACAATGTTGTTGAGGTCTATATGGGATATGTACGACGCAAGATCGACGTCCCCTTCGGTACCAACACCATTGAGACGATCCGAGGCGTCGGCTACCGGTTGGCTTGTTGAGGCAACGTCACGATTACGGAAGTTCCGCCGCCAGGGCGGTCGGCAATACTGACCGTGCCGCCGTGCGCGGCCACGACCTCGGCGACGATCGCCAAGCCCAGGCCAGTCCCTCCGCCACTGCGGGCGCGGTCTGAGTCTAGGCGGACAAACCGTTCGAAGACCCGGGCTCGGTCGGCTGAGGCGATGCCTCCCCCGTCATCACTGACGGTGAGTACAACGTTGCTGTCTTGGCTGCCAACATGGATGTCGACACGCGATTTCGCATGGCGCACAGCGTTATCCACGAGATTGCGAACCACCCGCGAGACCGCTGCCCGGTCGCCGATCAAACGCGCCGCAGAGATCGCGGTGTGGATCGTGCAGCCGTCGCGCCGCACCCGAGCAGCCTCCACTTTGGCGAGCTCATCAAGCGGTACCTTCTCCTTACGCACCATCAGGTTTCGTTCATCGGCGCGGGCCAGCAAGAGCAGATCCTCGATCAGCACCCGCATGCGGTGCGCCTCGGGAAGCAGGGTGTCGATGGCCAATTCTGCATCGAGCAGTTCCGGATGCGCCTCGGCGACTTCCAAGCCGGAGATGATGGTGGCCAGCGGACTGCGCAGTTCGTGAGAGGCGTCGCTGAGGAACTGCTGTTGCGCTCGGTGGCCGGCTTCCAGGCGCGCCAGCATTTCGTTCATGGTGACTGCCAAGGCCGAGATTTCGTCACGACTCGTAGGCACGGGCACCCGCTCGGCCAAATCGGAGGTTGAGATTTCAGCCACCCTGCTGCGGATGGCGTCCACCGATTGCAGTGACCGGCGAACGAGCCGGTAGCTGGCGGCTGCTGCGACGCCGCTGATGACCGGCGCGCCGCCAGCCACAAGCAGCGCGACAATCCGCACAGTCGCCTCGACCGCCTCGCTACCGCCGCCGACGAGCACCGTGTACTCACCGGATGCAGTGTTGACCCGCTGACCGCTCACCCGCATGTCGTCGTCGGGCACCGCATCGTCTGACATGCCGCGGCGCAAGTTGAAGTTGAACTCCGTGATGGGTACCAGAGGTTTCGCAGGCGCGGACCCGGCCCGCTTGACCACCTTGCCGTCAGGGGCAATCAGTTGGACCGCGACCACGCGCTGGGTGGTGGTAAGAAGCACGCTGTCGAGATGGTCGGGCGAATCCGAATGCAGGGCATCAACAATGGCGCGAACTCTGCCCGCGGTGGCGTCGTCGACACCCGCTAACAACGACCGATACAAGACCAGGTCGAAGGCCGCGCCCGCGAACGCAAGGACGACCAGGACGACCACCGCCGAGATTGCGGCTGAGCGAGCAGAGATACCCAAACTGGGCAGGCGCAGCAGGCGCACAAGCTCACTTCGCCGCGGCGGCCGGGAAGACACCGACATAGTCTGATTCTGCAGGGCTGGGAGCCGGCTGAGAACAGCGGAGCTGACCGCCTCCGTCAGCCTGCTCAATGCCGTTCTCAGCGGCCTCTCAGCGACCTCCTCATATCCTGGCACTCCCATGAAACCGAACAACGGATCTGTGGCCCAGATTGCTTGGCGCAGAGACGCTAACGGCAATCCGGGTTGCGAGCAAGGGAGGGATGTTGAGCTACCACATCGATGCGGCCCCCCAGTCCGTGGCGCGCCGACCGACCTCTGATTTTCACGGCACCGGACGGCTCGCCGAGTCCGACGCCAGTGTTCCGAGCAAGCCGCGGTTGCGCGGATGGATCCACCTTTATTGCGCCTACGCGGCGCTGGTAGCCGGTTCGGCGTTGGTCGCGGTGTCGTGGGCTGTGGCATCGACGCAAGCTGGGCACGCCACGTTGGCCTACACGTCGGCAATCGTGGCGATGTTTGCCGTAAGCGCGACGTATCACCGTGTCAGTTGGGGTTCGACGGCTGCCAGGAGCTGGATGAGGCGGCTGGACCACTCGATGATCTTTGTGTTCATCGCGGGCACCTATACGCCGTTCGCCAGGCTGGACATGCCGCCGTCGACTGGGCATCAGGTGTTAGCAATCGTGTGGGGCGGGGCGCTGGCCGGAGTGGCGTTGACGCTGTTCTGGCCCGACGCCCCGCGCTGGCTGAGCGTAGCGCTCTATTTGCTGCTGGGTTGGGTGGCGGTTTCGTACGCAGGGACGATCCTGCATAACGCTGGCGTGGCCGCGGCGACACTGCTCGCGGTCGGCGGCGCACTTTACAGCCTTGGCGCGGTGTTCTACGCACTACGCTGGCCCGACCCATGGCCCGCGACCTTCGGTTATCACGAGATATTTCACGGATGTACCGCAGTCGCGGCGATTTGCCACTTCGTGGCGGTCTGCGTCGCGGTGTTCTAAGACAAGCAGTCTCTCAGCGGCTTCTCAGCGGTCGCCGCATAAGCTGGCGCTCCCAAGTTCGGGGAGTTCGTTGATGAAGATCGCATCCGTAGTCGCTCGCCAGGTCCTGGACTGCAAGGCCCGTCCGTTGGTGGAGGTTGAAATCACCACTGACACGGGCTATGTCGGCCGTGGCGCGTCGCCGACGGGCAGTTCAGTCGGCGCGCACGAGGCGTTCGTACTGCGCGATGGAGACCGGTCCGAATACAACGGGCTGAGCGTGCACCGCGCCGTCTCGGCCGTGACCGACGAAATCGCTCCCGTTCTTGTCGGCGCGGAACTCGACGACCCGCGGTCCCTGGACCGGGTGCTGATCGAGCTCGACGGCACGCCGGACAAGCATCGGCTTGGCGGAAACGCCATCTACTCCACCTCGATCGCGCTGCTGCGCGCGGCGTCCGCGGCGGCGGGCACGCCCACCTATACCTATGTTGGTGGACTGCTGGGACTGAAACCGCCGACCACGGTGCCGGCGCCTAGCTTCAACATGATCAACGGCGGCCGCTACGCAGATATCTTCCAGACGTTCAACGAGTTTCTCGTCGTGCCCTATCGCGCCGACTCCATCGAGTCGGCGGTTGAAAAGGGCGTGAGTCTGTTCGGCGTGCTCGGCGAGGTGCTTGCGCGACGGCTGGGCCGCGCGCCGCTGATCGCATCGTCGTACGGGTACGTCGCTCCGTCCAGCGACCCGCGTGTCGTCATGGAGGTGCTGTCCGAGGCTGTCGAGCGCGCCGGCTGTGCCGACATCATGGCGTTCGCACTGGACTGTGCCTCTAGCGAGGTGTACGACAAGAGCTCGCAGACGTACGCATTCAACGGCGAGCGGGTGACCGCGGAGGCCCTGATCGATTACGCACGGGCGCTATCGGTGGACTTCCCGATGGTGTTCATCGAGGACCTGCTGAACGGGGATGACTGGGACGGGTTCACCAAAGCGGCGCAGACCATTGACCGCTCAATCATCCTCGGCGACGATCTGATCGTCACCAACCGAGACCGCCTGGAAAGGGCCGTCACGACCTCAGCTGTCGACGGCTTCATCCTCAAGCCCAATCAGGTCGGGACCATCGCCGAGGCACTGGATTGCTTCGAATACGCATCGCAGAACGCCATTCTGACGATCCCGTCGGGCCGATCCGGCGGTGTCATCGACGATGTCGTGATGGACCTGGCGATGGGACTAGGCGCGCCGTTCCAGAAGAACGGCGCGCCGCGGTCGGGCGAGCGCATCGAGAAACTCAACTTCCTGTTGCGCGCGGCCGAACGCATCCCGAATTGCGCGCTCGCAGACGTGCCGGCACTGGTGCGGTTCTGAGAGCTGTCGGCCGCTAGACGCCCAACAGCAACGCTGCCGCCAAGACGGCCGCGCACACCGCCGACGCGATCGAAAGTGCCATCCAGTCAGCACGTTTCGGCTTCGACGGGACCGCCGAGATCTGACCGGTGCCGCCGCGGGCGGTGATCGCATCGCCCATCTCGTCGGCCCGTCGCAGTGTCACTGTGATAACCGCAACAATCAGGTCGATCACGTCTGCCGCCAATTGCCTGAGACGGGCCCTGCGGGTGGGCGGTTTCGCTTTGGGCCGCAACCGGCGAGCAGCGTAGAGCACCCGGAACTCATCGATCAGCATCGGGAAGGTGCGCAGTGCGAGCGCCAATGCGACAGACCAGTCGTCGACCGGGACGCGCAATGGTCGTAGTCGGCGACCCAAAGTGGCGACTGCGGGGGCGATTTCGGCAACATTGGTCGTCCACGACACCAGCGCGCCCATCCCGAGCAACACGACCGACAGCGCGGTGAAACGCAGGAATTCCAATAGGCCCCCGAGACCGAGCGCGACCGTGCCCACCTGGATTTGCGGACTGCCACCGGCCAATGTCGCAGTGATACCGACGATGGCCAGCATGATCCACAGCCAGCGCGGCGGCGACGGCAGCACGCCTCGGGGGATATGGGCGACCCACGCTCCCGCCAGCACCAGTGCGGCCACAAGACCGATCGCCATCCATCCCGGATACAACGTCAACATCATCGAAATGCCAAAGGCAACAATTAGTTTGGTGCCGGCCCACAGCTCGTGGATTGCGGAGGGCCCGGGCACGGGGCGCAGCAGCACAACGGGTCGACGTGGGCGGCGGGTCCGGTGCTGCGTCGGCGGGCGCGCCGTCAGCTCACTTACCTGGGCCGCTGCCGGCGCCGGTTCCAGCAGACCGTCGTGCAGGTGCAGAGTGCGTGGGCATAGGTCCTCCAGCCCCGCGAAGTCATGTGAAATGACAACAACGGTCAGACCGGTGTCACGGCGCCGGTCCGCGAGCAGCCGCACAAGACCGCGCTGGCTAGCGGCGTCTAGTCCGGCGAGCGGCTCGTCGAGGATCAATACCCGCGGTGACCGCGCGAGCAATCCGGCCAGGACCACGCGCCGCATCTGGCCGCCGCTGAGCTGGTCGATGGGCCGCTTGGCCAGCGCGGCATCCAGGCCGACGGCGGCCAGCGCTTCTGCTACGCGACCCTGATCGTCAGGTGAAAAGCCGCCCGCCGAAGCCACTTCCAAGTCGACACGGCTGCGCATCAACTGCAATCGGGCCGCCTGGAACTGGAGCGCTACGGCGCCGACCTGCTCAGAGGCGAGCCGCTCGTCAAGCAGACAAGTACCGGTGGTGGGTACCGTCAAGCCGGCCATGATCCACGCCAGCGTCGACTTACCGGAGCCGTTGCCGCCGTGGATCAAAAGCCCGTCGCCCTCATGCACTACGAAGCTGATATCGCGGAGCGCGGTCTGCGCCCAGGGGGTGCCATTCCCGTATTCGTGGCCGACGCCTGCGAGAGTAAGCACCGGCACGTGAGAGTGGTGTCCTGCCGTGACCGTCGGAGTGGGCGGGGCCGCAGTCTCGACCATGGCGGTGTTATCCAGCGAGTCGCTGAGATTGATTGTGCGGTCGGCGTAATCAGCCTCGTTGTTGTAGTGGGTGATGTGCACCAGCGCGGTTTGGTGATGGTCGGTGAGACCGGACAGGACGGCCAGCAGCGCGTCCCGGCCCTGCTGGTCGACCATGCTGGTGACCTCGTCGGCAATGAGCAGCGCCGGCTCCCGCGCCAGCGCAGAGGCCACGGCGAGGCGCTGCAGTTCCCCGCCGGACAGGCCGCCGGTGTCGCGTTCGGCGAGCCCGTCCAGCCCGACTTCACTGAGTAATCGGTTGACATCGGTGGTCTTGCCGGGAGGCAGTCCCCACACCACGTCGTCGGCGACCCGCGTGCCCAGCACCTGGCTTTCCGGGTGCTGCATGATGACGGCGGTGCCACCGAGTTGACCGAGACCCACCGCACCAAGGCGTTCGACCGTGCCCGAGGTCGGTTCGCGGCCGGCCAGGATCAGCATCAGCGTGGTCTTCCCGGAGCCGTTGGCACCGGTGACCGCAACGTGTTCGGCTGGCCGCACATTCAGGCTGACCGCACGCAGTGCGTCGTGGTCGGTGTGCGGGTAGCGCAGCCGCACCTCGTCCAGCCGCACCGGGACCGGCTGGATCGGCCCGGTGCCGGTCGACGCGTCCAGTTTGTGCACATCGGGAATGCCGCCCATCCGCTCCAGCACGCGCGAGAGCGCCCACCAACCGATCAGCGAGGCGCCCATGATGGCGACGACGGCGAATCCGAGGGCGAGCCACTGCCAGTAATCCAATGCTCCGGTGAAGATCCGCTTGACCTCCTGCGCGACCGCCTGCAGGTGCGGCACCCGCGCCAGGACTGTCGCGAGTCCGTCCACGGCCGCGGTGATCGCGTGGAACAACAGCTGCCGAAGCGGCTCCAGGACCGTCAACGCGGTGACCACCACGGCACCGGCGACACCACCGGCGCCAAAGGACGCCGCGGCGACGGTCGGCAGGCCGTGACCGCGCCGTTTCACGATTCCAGCCAGCCCGCCGACATAGGCGCAGAGCGCGACCGCCCCGAAGCCGCTGAAGCCGACTACCAAGAAGCCGATCACAGCGGCTGCGACCGTCGCGGTGATCAGAACGCGGATCCGATAGCGGTAGGCCAGCACCCCCATCGGCACAGCGCCCAGCAGACCCAGCCCACCTGCGTGCGGGAGGACGACCGCAATGATCGCAATCGCCGCGCACAGAGCGCCCATCACCGATGCCTGCGCTAGTTCGCGGGGTCGTAGCGATCGAGCCTGACCAAATCCGCTCATCGACGGCGTGTGACTGTCGTCGGTATCATCCCGATAAACCGCGTGAATCATATTGCCCCGTAACCAAATCGAGCGCACGACGCGTTTGCCTGGTAAGCGTAGAAGCGCATCCTGAACATGGGAGCGCCAGCCTACAAACGGTCCGCTGAGAACTCGTTGAGAAATTCGCTGACCTCGAGGTCCCCCGGGCTGTGACCTGCGGTTTCTAGTGGAGCTAAGGGGACCCGAACCCCTGCCTCTACGTTAGGAATCGGGCGCAGTTGGCATAGCGCCGTTTTCAGCGGCTCGGTTTACTTCGCCCAGGGAAAGAATTTCGCCACCGCTGTCGCGATGATCCGCTGATAGGACGGGCCGATGACTCGAGCCAGCACATCAAGAGCCTTCGCCTCCCAGCCGATCACTACCCGGGCGCGGCCTTTGCGGACTCCATCGATGATGGTCTCTGCGGCCATCTCGGGCGAATGGATTGCCA
>NZ_DATMLH010000281.1:0-32854 GCF_035570115.1 Mycobacterium sp. | reverse complement strand
CGATGGCGTAGACGGTCACCGGGTCACCCTACTGCCCGGTGCCCGCCTCTCCCCCGCAAGCGGGAGGTGCCCCCACCTCGGGCTGCTCAGCCGCCCGGATCGTCACCGGGCGTGAAGGACTGCCAGCCGGCGTATCCGCGCCACGCTGCGCCGTCGACCAGCACTCGCGCCGGCCCGTCGAGCACCTGCCCGATCACCCGCCATCCAACGGGAACCGGCCCGGCGAACGCTGCGACCAGGGCATGGTCCTCTCCCCCGGCAAGCACCCACGTCCACGCGTCGACCCCGACGGCGTCCGCGGCACTCAGCAGGGCCTGGTGATCGGCGCTCAGCGCTTCGGTGCTCAGGTCGACGCACACATCGGACGCCTCGGCCAGGTGTCGCAGGTCGCCGACCAGGCCATCGGAGATGTCGATCATCGCCTGAGCGCCTGCCTCGGCGGCCGCGCGACCCTGCCCGTAGGGCGGCTCCGGCACCAAATGGTGACGCCGCAACTCATCAAATCCATCAATATCGTTGTGCCACAATACATATCCGGCAGCAGAGTGTCCTAGCCGGCCGGCGATGGCGATTCGCGAACCGGGTCGCGCCCCGGACCGCAGCACCGGCGGCCGACCAGCCAGATCGCCCAGCACGGTCATGGACACCGTCCATCGCGGGCTGCTGACCAGATCCCCGCCGACAATGCCGGCGCCAATCCGCCCGGCCTCGTCCCACATCCCGTCCGCCAGCGCATTGACCTGTGCGGTCGGCGTTTCCGGCGGTGCGCCGAAGGCGACAACGAACGCGGTGGCCCGTCCGCCCATCGCTTCGATGTCAGCGGCGTTCTGTGCGACGGCTTTACGGCCGACATCGTGCGGTGTCGACCAGTCCAGCCGGAAGTGCCGGCCCTCGATCAGCATGTCCGTCGACACGGCGACGCGACCGTCGGCGGCCATCACCACAGCGGCGTCGTCGCCCGGTCCGACAGCGACCGCGTCCGGCTGGCGCCGATCCCGGGTCAGACCCTCGATCACACCGAATTCGCCGACGTCGCCCAGCGTGGCATCAGAATCGCCGCTGCGCACATCACCTCCGGTAGGTTCGTCTCCGCTGACTTCGCGAGTGTAAGTGCGAATCGACAGCGCTGAGCAGAAGGTGGAGCGATGGCCGACTCGGAGGGGCCGCCGCGGGCGGTGCTGATCGCCGCAGTGGTGCTAGCGGTCGGTGCCCTCAGTGTCATCCTGGCGATCGCGGCCACCCGCCATCCACCCCTGCAACCGGTGGCCATCCCGGCTGTGCCCGCTCCCCGCGCGCAGGATGGCGCATGTCGGACGGTATTGGAAGCGCTGCCGCAGCGACTCGGCGACTATCAGCGCGCCCCCATCGCGCAGCCCGCGCCCCCGGGTACCGCCGCCTGGCGCGCCGCAAGCGGAGGCGAGCCGGTGGTGTTGCGGTGTGGCGTCAATCGCCCGGCCGACTTCGTCGTCGGTTCGCCAATCCAGCTCGTCGACCGGGTGCAGTGGTTTGAGGTTCGCGAGGATGACCGATCAACCTGGTACACGGTCGACCGGCCCGTCTGCGCGGCGCTAACGCTGCCGTCGGGATCTGGGCCGACGCCGATCCAGCAGCTTTCCGACTTAATTGACCACAGCATGCCGGCGGTGCCGATCAGCCCGTCGCCGCCGAACTGATTGGCCGACCCGCCCGTTAGCGCAGACCCGTCCCGCGCGCCAGCGCCGTTTCAACCATGGCCGCCAACAAGGTTGGGTAATCCACGCCGCTGGCTGCCCACATCCGCGGATACATCGAAATCGTGGTGAACCCGGGCATCGTGTTGACCTCATTGATCATTGGCCCGTCATCGGTGAGGAAGAAGTCGACTCGGGCCAGCCCTTGGCAGTCGATCGCCTCGAACGCCCGGATCGCCAACTCCCGCACCGCATCACTCACGTCGTCATCGACCTTGGCGGGTACGTCCAGTTCGGCGGCGTCGTCGAGGTATTTGGTCGCGAAGTCGTAAAAGGAGTCTTCGCGTCCGCGCACGCCGACCACCCGGATCTCCCCGACGGTACTGGCTTGCAATGTTCCGTCAGCGAATTCGAGCACGCCACATTCCAACTCGCGGCCGACAACCGCAGCCTCGACGATCACCTTCGGGTCGTGCTGACGGGCATGGGCGATGGCCGCGGGTAGCTGATCCCAGCTGGTCACCCGGCTCACTCCGATCGACGAGCCGCCCCGCGCCGGTTTGACGAAGACCGGCAACCCAAGTCGCTCGCACGCGCCAACGTCGAGCGTCGGCTGCGACGGCCGCAGCACCTCATAGGCGCCGACCGGAAGGCCCTCGGCAACCAGCAGCTTCTTGGTGAACTCCTTGTCCATCCCCGCCGCGCTGGCCAATACCCCGGCGCCGACGTAGGGCACGCCGGCGAGTTCGAGCAGGCCCTGGAGGGTGCCGTCTTCCCCGTAGGGGCCATGCAGGACCGGAAAGACAACGTCGACGGATGCCAGCACCTCCGCGCCGCCCGGCGAGAGTGATACCAGCTGACCGGCTCGCCGCGGATCGGCCGTCAGGGCCAGCTCGGTGCCCGATTCCGAGCTCACCCCCGGCAACTGCCGATTGGTGATTGCCAGCGCGTCGGGGTTCCCGTCGGTGAGCACCCAGGAGCCGTCCGGGGTGATGCCAACAGCCACGACATCGAAGCGCTCGGGATCGAGATTGCGCAAAATGCTGCCCGCCGAGACACAGGAGATGGCGTGCTCGCTGCTCCGACCGCCGAACACGACGGCGACGCGGATGCGGCCGCGATCGGTCGTGTTGGCGGGCAAGCGGGCACTCACAACCTAGAGAGGCTACCGTCTGGGTGCTTCGGTGCTGGTTACCGCGAGGTTAGTTCCGCTGTTGCCCGCCGGCCGGCTCATTCCGGTTTGGTACTGCGTCCCAAGAGCAGAGCCACCGCCTGGTCCACCGACAACCCCTTGTTACAGACCCGGTGTACTGCGTCGGTCAGCGGCATCTCGACGTCGTAACTCGAGGCCAACGCCAACACGGACTCGCAGGACGTCACCCCCTCGACGACATGGCCGCCGCGCGCCTCCAGCGCCGCCTCCATCGTCTGGCCCCGCCCCAGACTTTCACCGAAGGTGCGGTTGCGCGAGCGGGGTGAGGTGCAGGTAGCCACCAGATCGCCGACTCCGGCCAGACCAGCCAACGTTGCGCCCTTAGCCCCGACCGCTATCCCTAACCGCATGATCTCGGCCAGGCCGCGAGTGACGATCGCCGCCGCGGTGTTTTCGCCGAGGCCCACCCCGGCCGCCATTCCGCAGGCCAGGGCTATCACGTTCTTGCACGCGCCGCCGACCTCGGTGCCGATCACGTCGGCATTGGTGTAGGGGCGGAAAAATCCGGTGTTCAGCATGCGCTGGACGGCGACGGCGCGACCGGAATCGCTGCAGGCGATCACGGTGGCAGCGGGCTGCCCGGCGGTGATCTCGCTGGCGAGATTCGGCCCGGAAATCACCGCGACTTGCGACGGATCGACACCCGTCACGTCGATGATGACTTGGCTCATCCGCATCAGCGTGCCCAACTCGATGCCCTTTGCCGCGCTGACCAGGGTCGCACCCTTGGCGAACAGACCTTTCCACCGTTCGACATTGGTCCGCATCGTCTGCGCCGGCACCGCCAGCAGCACCGTCGAAGCCCCGGTGAGTGCTTCAGCCGCGTCGCCGGTGGCCCGAACACCCGACGGCAACTCGACGCCACTCAAGTAGTCGGAGTTGCGCCGGGTGGCGTTGATTTCGGCGGCGACCTCGGCCCGCCGCGCCCACAGCATGACCTCGCCGCCAGCGTCGGCTAGCAATTTGGCGAGCGCCGTACCCCATGCGCCGGCCCCCATCACCGCTGTCGTGCTGGCCATGCTCTGCCTTCATCCTCGTCTCGTCGAATGCGCGCTTCACCGTAGCCCAGCGACGATGCAGATCGCCTAGCGATCTGAGGTGGGGGCACCCCCAGCCGCGAAGCGGCGAGGGGGCAAGCTGGGCAATCCAGTCGAGCCCAGCGGCGATGCAGATCGCCTGGCGATCTGAGGGAATGAACCGCGGACTGGCAGGATGGCTTCATGAGCGGCAGCCGAGCCGACGCCGACGGCGATGTCGGCTTGATCGTCGCCGTCAAGCGACTGGCCGCCGCCAAGACCAGGCTCGCGCCGGTGTTTTCCGCGCAGACGCGGGAGACCGTGGTGCTGGCCATGCTGATCGATACCCTCACCGCCGCGGCAAGGGTCGGGTCCGTGCGCCGCATCACCGTCATCACGCCCGACGACACCGCGGCCGCCGCGGCGAGCCAACACGGCGCCGAGGTGCTGTCCGATCCCACACCAGAAGGTCACCCCGACCCGCTGAACAACGCGATCGCGGCCGCCGAGCGGGTAGTGGCCGAATCAGTGTCCAATATCGTTGTGCTGCAAGGGGATCTACCGGCATTGCAGACGCAGGAACTCGCCGAGGCGATCGCCGCGGCACGACACCATGAACGGAGTTTCGTCGCCGACCGCCTCGGCACGGGTACCGCGGCGCTGTGCGCATTCGGAACTGCGCTCGACCCACAGTTCGGGCCGGATTCTTGCGCGCGGCATCGGCGTTCGGGCGCGATCGAGCTGACGGGGGCATGGCCTGGATTGCGCTGTGATATCGACACACCCGATGACTTGGCGGTCGCGCGTCGTCTCGGGATGGGTCCGACGACCGTTCGGGCTATCGCCGGCGTCCGTCGGTAACGACGGGTAAACGGCGCCTCAACGGCGGGTGGACGTCATCTAGTCGGTGGCAGCATCACCCGCCAATGGGGAATGATCACAAGGGTGACCGAAATCGAAGCCGCGGATCTTACGACGACCTCTGCCGAAGCGCGGCCCGATGGGCCCGCATGGCGACCGGACGGCCCACCGCCGGCCGCACCACCCGCCGCCACGGCGGCTCTCGTAGAGGACGAACTCCCCGAGCACCGCTACCTGAACCGCGAACTGAGCTGGCTGGACTTCAACGCTCGCGTACTGGCGCTGGCCGCCGACACCTCACTGCCGTTGCTGGAGCGGGCAAAGTTTCTGGCGATCTTCGCCTCCAACCTCGACGAGTTCTACATGGTTCGCGTCGCCGGCCTGAAGCGACGCGACGAGATGGGTCTCTCGGTGCGCTCCGCGGATGGCCTGACCCCGCGCGAGCAACTGCGTCGCATCGGCGAGCAGACCCAGCAGATCGCCAGCCGGCACGCAGAGGTGTTCCTCGACTCGGTGCGGCCCGGGTTGGCCGCGGAGGGTATCCATGTCGTCACGTGGACCGATCTGGACCAGGCTGAGCGCGACCGACTCGCGACGTACTTCAACGAGCAGGTATTCCCCGTCCTGACTCCGCTCGCCGTCGACCCCGCTCACCCGTTTCCGTTCGTCAGCGGCCTGAGCCTCAACCTGGCGGTCACCGTCAAGCAACCGGAGGACGGCGCTCAGCACTTCGCCCGAGTCAAGGTGCCCGACAACGTTGATCGTTTTGTTGAGCTCGACGCGAGGCCAGGCGACGACGACAAGGAGGTCCGTTTTTTGCCAACGGAGGAGCTGATCGCGGCCTTCCTGCCGACCTTGTTCCCGGGCATGGAAATCGTCGAGCACCACGCATTCCGCATTACTCGCAACGCCGATTTCGAAGTCGACGAGGATCGCGACGAGGATCTCCTGCAGGCGCTCGAGCGGGAACTGGCCCGTCGACGCTTTGGGTCGCCGGTCCGCCTCGAGGTGGCCGACGACATGACCGAGCGCATGTTGGAGTTGCTGTTGCGCGAGCTCGATGTGCATCCCGGCGACGTCATCCAAGTGCCGGGGCTACTTGATCTCTCCTCGTTGTGGCAGATTTACGGCGTCGACCGGCCGGCGCTGAAGGATCCCGCATTCGTTCCGGACACCCCGCCGGCATTCGCCGATCGGGAAACACCGAAGAGCATTTTCGCGACCCTGCGCGAGGGGGACGTGTTGGTGCATCATCCTTACGACTCGTTCTCCACTAGCACGCAACGATTTATCGAGCTGGCTGCCGCCGACCCCAACGTGTTGGCGATCAAACAGACGCTGTACCGCACCTCCGGTGATTCACCGATCGTTCGGTCGCTGATCGAAGCCGCCGCAGCCGGCAAGCAAGTAGTGGCACTGGTCGAAATCAAGGCGCGGTTCGACGAACAGGCCAACATCAAGTGGGCGCGCGCACTGGAGCAGGCGGGAGTCCATGTGGCCTACGGCCTCGTCGGCCTGAAAACGCATTGCAAGACTTGTCTGGTGGTGCGCCGGGAAGGCTCGACGATCCGGCGGTACTGCCATATCGGCACCGGCAACTACAACAGCAAGACGGCACGGCTCTATGAGGACATCGGCCTGCTGACCGCCGCCCCCGACATCGGTGCCGATTTGACCGATCTGTTCAACACGCTGACCGGTTATTCGCGCAAGGTGTCGTACCGCAACCTGTTGGTGGCACCGCACGGTATTCGCAAGGGCATCATCGAACGCGTCGACCGGGAGATCTCGGCTTACCGCGAAACCGGCAACGGGCGCATCCGGCTCAAGATGAACGCGCTTGTCGACGAGCAGGTCATCGATGCGCTCTACCGCGCATCGCAAGCCGGAGTGCGCGTTGAGGTCGTGGTGCGCGGAATTTGCGCACTGCGCCCCGGCGTCGAGGGCTTCTCCGAAAATATTTCCGTGCGCTCGATTCTGGGCCGGTTCCTGGAGCACTCGCGGATCATTCATTTCCACGCCATCGACGAATTCTGGATCGGCAGCGCGGACATGATGCACCGCAACCTGGATCGGCGGGTCGAGGTGCTGGCTCAGGTGAAAGACCCCCGACTGACCGCACAGCTGAACGACATCTTCGAGTCGGCGCTGGATCCAGCTACCCGCTGCTGGGAACTGGGGCCGGAAGGGCAGTGGACCGCGTTGCCAAAAGCGGGCCACACGGTTCGCGACCACCAAGTCGCGTTGATGGAGCGACACAGGAACACGTGAGGCCACCTGTACCATGGCGACGATGTCAATCAGGCGCGAAGGTACGAATTGACTTGCAAGGGTTACGGTGCCGACTCATATCTGGTCGGATGATCTGAGTGTGAGCGGGAAAATCGTTTGGGCCGCCGGTGCGGTGCTCTGGCGACCCTGCGCCAGCGAATCGGTCGAGGTGGCGGTCATCCATCGTCCTCGCTATGACGACTGGTCGTTACCCAAAGGCAAAATGGATCCTGGTGAAACCGAACCAATAACCGCGACTCGAGAAATCTTCGAGGAGACCGGCCACCGTGCACAACTTGGTCGCCGGCTGCAGAACATCAGCTATCCGATCGACCAAGGTGTCAAAAGGGTTCGCTACTGGGCGGCTCGCAGCCTGGGCGGAGAATTCACCCCCGGTCGAGAAGTCGACAATCTGATCTGGCTGCCGACCTCCGACGCGATCGAGAAGGTGTCCTACTCACACGATCGAAAGGTCTTGCGCCGGTTCGCCAAATTCCCGGCCGACACCCAGACCGTACTAGTGGTCCGGCACGGCAGCGCGGGCAGCAAGTCCCGATTCTCGGGTGACGACAAAATGCGACCGTTGGATAAGAAGGGCCGTGCGCAGGCCGAGGCACTCGTAGATCAGCTATCGGCCTTCGGTCCCACCGATGTCTATGCTGCCGATCGCGTGCGCTGCCACCAGACAGTGGAACCGCTGGCCGAGGAGCTGGGCGTGGTCATCGGCGACGAGCCCACACTCACCGAGGAGGCTTACGCCGCCAACGCTAAACGCGGTCGACGGCGGGTTCTTGAGATCGCCGGCTCGCCCGGCACACCGGTGATCTGCACGCAAGGCAAAGTGATTCCGGACCTGATCGCCTGGTGGTGTGAACGCGACGGCATACCTGCGGACAAGTCCCGCAACCGCAAGGGCAGCACATGGGTGCTGTCACTGGCGGACGGCCATCTGATCGCCGCCGACCACATCGGCAGTGCGCTGGCCGCCAACGTCGTGACTTAGCACGCAGATTCGCCGCGGGCGTCTCGCTAGAGCCGACCCGCGGCGAATCTGGGTGTTGAACTTGTTAGCGCCTACCGACGACCGCGACGGGCCGTGGCCTTCTTGGCCGGAGCCTTCTTGGCAGCGGTCTTCTTCGCCGGTGCCTTGCGCGCGGGAGCCTTCTTCACGGCTTTAGTGACCCGCTTCGCCGGAGCCTTCTTGACTGCCGCCTTCTTGGCCGGCGCCTTCTTCACGACGGCCTTCTTAGCCGGAGCCTTCTTAGCGGCGACCTTCTTGACCGGAGCCTTCTTGGCAACAGTCTTCTTCGCCGCCTTCTTCGCCGGCGACTTCTTCGCCGCCTTCTTGGCAGCGCCCGCAACGACGCCTCGCTTCACTGCTGGTCCTTCCGCTGGGAGGCGCTGTGCGCCAGAGACAACCGCTTTGAATTGTGCGCCCGGCCGGAACGCCGGCACGGACGTCGGCTTGACCTTCACCGTCTCGCCGGTGCGAGGATTACGCGCCACACGTGCCGCGCGACGGCGCTGTTCGAACACACCGAAGCCGGTAATGGTGACGCTGTCGCCCTTGTGCACGGCTCGCACAATAGTGTCGACGACATTCTCGACGGCGGCTGTCGCCGACCGACGGTCTGAGCCCAATTTCTCAGTGAGCACATCAATGAGCTCTGCCTTGTTCATGCATATCCTCCGCTTGCTAGCGGTCCACTTTGGACCGACTAGAGGACACGGTAAACCCTGAGGTGCCTGATTTCCAAGAGCCACGCGCAATTTCAGTCGGTTCTGGCGAACTTTTTAGGAATCCGGTTGCAGCGCATAGTCAGTGGCTTGGAACCGTTCGGGCCGTCAAATGCGGCACTGGGGCGCCCTAAATTCGGGCCCAATCAAGCCGTCAGGAAGTGGGCAATGTCTGCGGTTTCCAAGTCGGCCGCTCCGCCTCGAAAAGCTCGATCTCGTCACGTTTCCGCAGCGTAAGGGCTATGTCGTCGAGGCCCTCCAACAAACGCCAGGCGGTGTAGTCGTCAATCTTGAACGGCACCACCACCGTTCCTGCGGCCACATTCCGATCTTGAAGATTGACAGTGATTTCCAACCCGGGGCTGCCCTCGATGAGCTTCCAGAGCAGTTCCACATCGTCTTGGGCAACTTCGGCAGCCAACAAACCCGCCTTCCCCGCATTGCCCCGAAAAATGTCGCCGAAGCGGGACGAGATCACTACCCGGAATCCGTAGTCCATAAGCGCCCAGACCGCATGCTCCCGAGAGGATCCGGTGCCGAAATCGGGTCCGGCGACGAGCACTGAACCCCTGTCAAACGGACTGAGATTGAGCACAAAAGACGGATCGGTCCGCCAGGCCGCGAACAAACCATCCTCGAAACCCGTTCGGGTCACCCGCTTCAAATAGACCGCCGGAATGATCTGATCCGTGTCGACATTGGACCGCCGCAGCGGCACCCCGATACCCGTGTGAGTGTGAAAAGCATCCATTACGGTTCTCCCTCAGTTAGTTCAAGTCGGCCGGCGCGGACAGCTTCCCGCGGACCGCGGTGGCAGCGGCGACGGCAGGCGACACCAAGTGGGTGCGGCCACCCTTGCCCTGTCGTCCCTCGAAATTGCGGTTTGACGTTGCCGCGCAGCGCTCCCCCGGCGCCAGCTGGTCCGGATTCATCCCGAGACACATCGAGCACCCAGCCTGCCGCCACTCGGCACCCGCAGCCGTGAAGATTTCGCCCAACCCTTCTTTTTCGGCCTGCGCCCGTACCCGCATCGATCCCGGCACAACCAGCATCCGCACCCCGTCGGCGACTTTGCGGCCTCGCAACAGGTCGGCTACCACGCGCAAATCCTCGATGCGGCCGTTGGTACACGACCCGACAAACACGGCATCCACGGCGATGTCGCGCATCGGGATTCCGGGTCGAAGGTCCATGTACGCCAGCGCCTTCTCGGCGGTCTGGCGCTCGTTGTCATCGGTCATCAGTTCGGGATCAGGCACCGTGCCTGCCAATGGCACTCCCTGGCCCGGATTTGTCCCCCACGTGACGAATGGCGTCAACGAAGCGGCATCCAAATACACCTCGGTGTCGAACTCGGCACCTTCGTCGGTAGCCAGCCGATCCCAATAGTCCAGCGCCGCATCCCACTGCGCGCCGGTCGGGGAATGGGGGCGTCCACGCAAGAATTCGTAGGTGGTCGTATCGGGTGCAACCATCCCCGCCCGGGCCCCGGCCTCGATACTCATGTTGCAGATCGTCATCCGCGCCTCCATCGAGAGCGATTTGATGGCGCTGCCCCGATATTCGATGACGTGGCCTTGGCCACCGCCGGTGCCGATCTTGGCAATCACCGCAAGGATGATGTCCTTGGCCGTCACGCCGGCAGGCAGCGTCCCGTCGACGTTGACGGCCATGGTCTTGAACGGCCGCAGCGGAAGTGTCTGGGTGGCCAGCACGTGCTCGACCTCAGAAGTGCCGATTCCCATCGCCAATGCGCCGAAGGCGCCGTGCGTCGAGGTGTGGCTGTCACCGCACACGATCGTCATTCCCGGCTGAGTCAGACCCAACTGCGGGCCGACGACATGCACGATGCCCTGATCGATATCGCCCATCGGGTATAGGCGGATCCCGAATTCGGCGCAGTTGCGCCGCAGCGTCTCGACCTGGTTGCGCGAAATGGGGTCGGCGATCGGCTTGTCGATGTCGATGGTCGGCACATTGTGGTCTTCGGTGGCAAGCGTCAATTCGGGTCGGTGCACGGGGCGGCCGGCAAGGCGCAGACCGTCGAATGCCTGCGGACTGGTGACCTCGTGGACCAAGTGCAGATCGATATAGATCAGGTCGGGCTCGGCGCCTCCGCCGGAGGCCACCACGTGGTCGTCCCAAACCTTCTGCGCCAGCGTGCGCGGCCGCGCGGCATCAGTGTCGGCTGAAGTTTTCTTCACGAGGTCATCCCGATTCCCTTGGTTGTGGCCGACCGATGCGGCGCCATAACTTGATCTCACTATGCGAGACGCTAGTATCTCTCTGTGAGACAGGATAGCGGCATCGGCGTTCTCGACAAAGCCGTGGGGGTACTGCACACCGTCGCGGAATCACCATGCGGGTTGGCCGAATTGTGCGATCGCACCGGTCTGCCCAGAGCCACTGCACACAGATTGGCCGCCGGCTTGGAGGTCCATCGCTTACTCGCCCGCGATGGCGATGGCCGTTGGCGGCTGGGCCCGGCGGTCGGCGAGCTGGCCGCTCACGTCGGCGACCCACTACTTGCGGCAAGCGCAACGGTGCTGCCGCGGTTGCGCGACATCAGCGGCGAAAGCGTGCAGCTGTACCGTCGCGACGGCACCTGGCGGATCTGCATCGCCGCGGTGGAACCGCCTGCAGGCCTTCGCGATACCGTTCCGGTCGGCGCGCGGTTGCCGATGACAGCGGGTTCCGGCGCCAAGGTTCTGCTGGCATACAGCGACGACGCCACTCGGCAGGCGGTACTACCTACCGCAAAATTCAGCGACCGCGCACTGGCCGAAGTCCGGCGCCGTGGTTGGGCCCAAAGCGCAGCCGAGCGCGAGCCCGGAGTAGCGAGTGTGTCTGCGCCGGTACGCGATGCCCGCGGTACGGTGATCGCCGCCATCTCGGTGTCGGGTCCGATCGACCGCATGGGCCGCCGCCCCGGCGCCCGCTGGGCCGCCGATCTGCTGGCGGCCGCCGATGCCCTTACTCGCCGACTGTGAAGCACGCCTTGATCGCCCGCCCGGCGAGCTCGCGCTCGCGACCTGACACACTGTCGCCATGGGAAGCAACCAGCGCGCACAGATCGTCATGTCGCAGGACGAGATCACCGACTTCGTCAACAGCAGCCGCACCGGCACGCTGGCCACGATCGGCCCGGACGGGCAGCCGCACTTGACCGCGATGTGGTACGGCGTGGTCGACGGCGAGATCTGGTTGGAGACCAAAGCCAAGTCGCAGAAGGCCGTCAACCTGACGCGCGATCCGCGGGTGAGCTTTCTGCTCGAGGACGGCCAAACCTATGACACCTTGCGCGGGGTTTCCTTTGAAGGCGTCGCCGAGATCGTCGATGATCCCGACGCCATCTTCCGGGTCGGAGTCAGTGTGTGGGAGCGCTACACCGGCCCGTACACCGACGAGATGAAGCCGGCGGTGGACATGATGATGAATAAGCGGGTCGCCGTGCGCATTGTCAGCCGGCGGACCCGATCGTGGGACCACCGCAAGCTTGGGATACCCCACATGCCGGTGGGCGGGTCGACCGCGCCCGCTGCCGGCTAGTGCCGGCAGACAAGTAGCCCCGATGGGATTCGAACCCACGCTACCGCCGTGAGAGGGCGGCGTCCTAGGCCGCTAGACGACGGGGCCAGAACTGATCCGAGGTGCCAGCATAGCTCACCGGCATACGCCCACCTAATTACTCTGAAGTGTGAAATCCGCCCTGCTTGTCGCAGCTGCCATGGTGTCGGTGGCTCTGCATCCTGCGCCCGCCAACGCTGACAACTCAGACGACGACGACCCCGGCTTTTCAGTCGACGGCCGAATGCCAGGCGTCGAGCAGTGGCCGCCGGTGTGCTCCAGTCAGCCGCTCGCTGGTTCGCTCCACTACGACCCCGGCTCGGGTACGTGGGCCCGCCCAAACCCGGAGCCGGCGCACTGATAGAAAAGGAAGCGAATCGCGATGAAGCGCAGTCGTAGAGGCGGAGTCGAAGACCTCTGCTTTAAGACAGTGCGCGGCGACGGCGGCAACAGCAAGACAGTCCGTAGCGCCTGACACGGCAAGGGTCGCGTTGGCGCGCCCGCTATGTCGCCGACGATGGCCGTGAACATTCGAAGCAGTTCGCGATCAAAGCGAAAGCGCGGCGGTGGCTTGTTCGGCAGACGGCGGCGGTCGTGCAAGGCAAGCACGTCGCCCCGCGGGACGCGGACATCGACGGGTCGGATTGGTCCGCCGATCGCTGCTATCCGGCTCGCCTGTTGGGCTCGAACGGCAAACTGAGCACACCTCGCATGAAGTTGGTTTTCATCAGCTTCGGCTCACCGGCGATGAAGTCGGGCATCTGGCGGTGCAGTTCGCGGAACAGTGACCGCAGCATCGATTTGGCGAGATGGGTGCCCAGGCAGTAGTGGACACCTCCACCGCCGAAGGCGATCTGCCGGTTGGGGTGGCGCCCCAGATCGAAGGTATCGGGATCAAACACCCCGGCGTCGCGGTTGCCGGAGGCATACATCAGCACGACCTTGTCACCGGGCAGGATGCGTTGTCCGCCGAGCTCATATTCGGCAACCGCCGTGCGCCGGAAGGTCAACACCACCGATCCCCAGCGCAGGAACTCTTCGACTGCACCGCCGATGCGGTCTTCGAAGTCGTCCCACAACCACCGGCGCTGATCGGGAAAGTCGGTGAGCGCCTTGACCGCAAAACTGGCCGTGTGGCGCGTCGTGTCGGTGGCCGCGACCGAGAACAACACCATGATTGCCGCGATCTCGCTGTCGGTGAGTTTTTCGCCGTCGACCTCGGCCTGCACCAAACTGGTCAACAAGTCGCTCTCCGGCGATTTACGTCGCTGCGCGGCCAGCTCCTCGGCGATCGCACGGATAGCCAGCACCGCAGCAACATTCACCTCGCCGGCATCGCGTCCGGCCAGCAATTCCGGGTCGGCCCACGCGACGAGTTCGTCGGCGGCGTGCGCCACCGCCGGCCGAAACTCCTCGGGTACACCGAACATGTCGCCGAACATTTGGATGGGCAGGTGCTTGGAAATATCAGTGACGAAGTCGACCGATTCTCCCGCGGCGTCCTTTTCGGCGGCGGTAGCCACAATCCGGCGGGCCCGCGATGCGATGTCATCGTCGATGCGCCGGATCTGACGCGGCGTGAACGTCGATGCGACCAGCCGGCGCAGCCTGTTGTGTTGGGGATCGTCCATGGCCAAAAACGATTGGGCCAGCTCCTGGTGTTCCCGCGGAAGCTGATCAAAATGCACGCCGTAGCGTGACACGAAGACATCGTTGCGCTGGCTGACCTCAACGATGTCGTCGTGGCGCACCACTGCCCAGAAACCAACGTCGTCCGGGTCCGGGGACACGGCGGTTTCGATCGGCCGCTGCCAGCTGACCGGCCGCTGCTGACGTAATCGGGCGAAGATCTCATCCTGCTCACTGAAATCTTTGTTCCAGAATTCGTCGGTGGAGATGTTGGGTTCGTCATACGGGCGGGTTGCGGCGACGTCATTAGTGGGGGGCAGGTCTTCTTCGCCGACGTGCAGTGCTGTGTCATCGAATGATGCGGTGGCCATCGCAACTCCTTACTTCTGGTGGCTCGGTTGTCGGCGTGGCTGGGCAACCGGTCGGAGGGCTCTGGCCGGGCGATCCCCGGAGGGTCCGGTGCGACGATTGTGAGTTTAGGCGTCTCAGCCCAGCCGACGTGCGAACGGCCCGATTCGGTCGATGAACTGGTCGAAGAACACCGCCGGATTGACGTCGACACCGATGCGCACGTTGGGTTCTCAGCCCCAGCGTCCCGACCAGTCGGTCACCGTCATGCCGCGGGTCGGCGTACCCGTCAGCTCGACGTCCACCGTCGCCGCCCGGGTCGCCACCAGCTGCGGTCCTTCTTCTAACGCGACCGCGGCGGCCCGCGGATTGGACGCCGACGAGCAGGTGCGGAGCCATAGTCATTACGGTCCAACACTACTGCGTACGCACTTTTTGCAGATGGCGCATACACGCACGGTTGGTGCACGTCAGAGCGGTTTGTGCTGGGGTACCAGGACTCGAACCTAGAATGGCTGAACCAGAATCAGCTGTGTTGCCAATTACACCATACCCCATTGGCTGCCTAAAACAGCTGGTCAAGGGCTTACCGCAGACGACGTCAGGGTCGTGCGGCCGCTGCTGCCAGCCGTTATGGGCCGACGTGCAGACTACCAAACAATCCGGTCGCTTCTCACTCGCGCCCGATTCGGGCGCGAGCCAGTGCTGTCACCTTCGGCGTCGGCGTCCCTGCGCAGCGCACAGCGAATCAAGCCGATATGCGGGATGCCGTTGGCGATGGGTAGAACCGAACCCATACGCCGACCACTTCGGTCAGGATTTTCCTTTGCGGACAACCGGATTGGCCAATGTTCCAATTCCTTCGATGGTGACGCTGACGGTGTCGCCGTCTTCGATGGGTCCAACACCCGCCGGCGTGCCGGTGAGGATGATGTCGCCGGGCAACAATGTCATCACCGCCGAGACCCATTCCACGATCGCGCCGACGTCGTGAATCATCAACGACGTGCGGCTGTCCTGTTTGACCTGACCGTTGACCTCGGTGCGCAGTTCGAGATCCGCCGGGTCCAGAGGGCTCAAGTCGGTGACGACCCAGGGCCCGACCGGGCAGAACGTGTCGTGACCTTTCGCTCGCGTCCACTGGCCGTCGGCCTTTTGTTGGTCGCGGGCAGACACGTCGTTGGCGATGGTGTAGCCCAGGATGCTCTCGGCGGCACGCTCGGCTGAGACGTCCTTGCAAGGCCGACTGATGACGGCCGCCAACTCGCCCTCGAAATGCACGGGCGACGCCTCAGCCGGCAGTCGGATCGGCACATTCGGCCCGATGATCGCGGTGTTGGGCTTGAGGAAGATCACCGGGTCGGCCGGCGCCGGTCCCGTTGTGCCGCCCATCTCGGCGATGTGATCGGCGTAGTTCTTGCCGATGCAGACCACCTTGCTGGCCAGCATCGGGGCCAGCAGTCGCACGTCGGCCAGCGGCCAGGAGCGGCCGGTGAAAGTCGGGGTGCCGAAGGGGTGTTCGGCGATCTCACGGGCAGTCATCCCGCCGGGCTCGTCCGGCTCGCCGTCGATGGTCACGAACGCGACACCGTCAGGACTGGCAATTCGGCCGAGGCGCATTCGCGTGAGCCTAGCCTGGCGACGACGCGGGCCGGCAGGGATGGGTCGGTTATCGCTTTAACCCCAGTACTCACCTCGCTGTGCGAGCATGGATCGATGCCGACGGACCCGACCGGCACGGTCAGCCTTAGTCCGGGCCGACGCTGGTCGATCGTCATCGTTTCGCTCGTGGTGACGGCGAGCGTGTTCGTCTTCATCAACGGCGTCGCTTTTCTCATCCCCGCGTTGGAGGACGATCTGGGCACGCCGCTGGCCGAGGCGGGCTTGCTGTCGTCGATGCCGAGCTTCGGCATGGTGGTGACGCTGATTCTGTGGGGCTATCTGCTGGACAGGGTGGGCGAACGCATCGTGCTGACGGTCGGCTCAGCGCTGACCGCGGTAGCCGCCTACTTCGCGACGACGGTCCACTCGATGGTCTCGTTCGCTGCGCTGCTGTTCGTCGGCGGCATGGCGGCCGCCAGTTGCAACTCGGCCGGCGGTCGTCTGGTCTCCGGGTGGTTCCCGCCCGAGCAACGCGGCCTGGCGATGGGCGTTCGCCAGACCGCGCAACCACTGGGAATCGCGTTGGGCGCGCTGGTCATTCCCGAGCTCTCTGAGCACGCCCCGTCGGCGACGTGGGGGCTGATATTTCCGGCCGTGCTTTGCGCGGCGTCAGCGGTGGCCAGCCTGGTGGCCGTCGTCGACCCGCCGCGCAAGCAATGGGAGGCGGCCACTGAACAGGAGTTGGCCAACCCTTACCGAAAGACACACGTACTGCAGCGGATTCACGCGGTCGCTGCGCTTCTGATGGTGCCGCAGACGGTGACTGTGACATTCATGCTGGTCTGGCTGATCGCGAATTACCGGTGGTCGATCACGTCGGCAGGAGCATTGGTCACGCTGTCACAGCTGCTCGGGGCCGTGGGCCGGGTTGCAGTCGGCCGGTGGTCGGACCGGGTCGGCTCCCGGCTGCGGCCGGTGCGCATCATGGCGGTGATGGGCGTCCTGGTCCTGGCCGGGTTGGCCTTGGCCGATCATCTGCGCTCATCGCTCGCTGTGCCACTGATGGTCGTGGCGTCGCTGGTCTCGGTGCTCGACAACGGGCTGGAATCCACCGCGGTCACCGAACACGCCGGACCGTTCTGGAGCGGGCGGGCGCTGGGCCTGCAGAACACCTATCAGCGGTTGATGGCGGCCGGCGCGCCTCCGGTGTTCGGTGGGCTGATCGCCGCCCACGGGTATCCGCCGGCATTCGCGGTTTGCAGTATTTTCCCCCTGCTGGCGGTGCCGGTCGTACCGGCCGAGGTGTTACCGCCCGGCCTGGAAACTAGAGCGCGGACGCTATCCTTTCGCCGACTTCGACGGTGGATAGCTTTTCGGTCGGGCGACTGGCCAGATGGGACGCCACGGCCCGGTCCACTCGCGCGGCGGCAGCGTCTTCGCCGACGTGGGAAAGCAGCAACGCCACCGACATGATCGCGGCGGTCGGATCGGCGATTCCCCGACCGGCGATGTCGGGTGCGCTGCCGTGCACCGGCTCGAACATCGACGGGTTGGTCCGGGTGGCGTCGATATTCCCGCTGGCCGCCAGACCGATGCCGCCGCATACCGCGGCGGCCAAATCGGTGATGATGTCACCGAATAGGTTGTCGGTCACGATCACGTCGAACCGGCCCGGATCGGTGACCAGGTGGATGGTCGCGGCGTCCACGTGCTGATAGGCCACCTCGACGTCCGGATACTTCTCGCCGATTTCCTGCACGATCCGCGACCACAGCGATCCAGCGAACGTCAGCACGTTCGTCTTGTGCACCAGGGTCAGATGCTTGCGACGTTGCCGCGCGCGCTCGAAAGCGTCTTCCACGACGCGGCGGACACCGAACGCGGTGTTGATACTGACCTCGGTGGCCACCTCATGCACTGTGCCCCTTCGGATCACACCGCCAGTTCCCGTGTACGGGCCTTCGGTCCCCTCCCGGATCACCACGAAATCGATGTCGGGATTACCGGCCAGCGGGCTGCGCACGCCCGGATACAGCCGCGCCGGGCGCAGGTTGACGTGGTGGTCCAGCTCGAAGCGCAGCCGTAGCAGCAGACCCCGCTCGAGCACGCCGCTGGGCACCGATGGATCCCCGATCGCGCCAAGCAGAATCGCGTCATGGGCCCGCAACTCGGGAAGCACCGACTCCGGCAGCACTTCGCCCGTCGCGTGAAATCGCCGCGCCCCCAGGTCGTAATCGGTCTTCTCCACGCCGGGCAGCACCGCGTCGAGAACTTCGACCGCTTGAGCAACAACCTCCGGCCCGATCCCGTCGCCCGGAATGACCGCTAACTTCACGAGCGCCGCTCTCCCCCGCAAGCGGGCGGTACCCCCACAGCATCGCTCCAATTTGTCTTGTCGCCGGCGCGTTTCACGACAGGTCAACCACTTCCAGCATGTTGGCCGCAACGGCGGACCTGATGTCGGAGCGGACATCGGCGGGGATGTCACGGTCCACCCGGAGCAGGATCGTCGCGCCCGGGCCTTCGGCGTCTTCGGACAGCTGAGCGGCCTGAATGTTCACGCCCGCAGTGCCGAGCAGCGTGCCGATCTTGCCCAGTGCTCCAGGCTGATCGGCGTAGTTGATGACAAGGTAGATGCCCTGGGCGCGTAGGTCGAAGTTGCGACCGTTGATCTGCACGATCTTCTCGACCTGCTGTGGGCCTGACAACGCGCCGGCCACGTTGACGACCGACCCGTCGGAGGCCACCGCGCGGACGTCGACGACACTGCGGTGGTTGGGACTTTCGGTTGCCGTGCTGATGTCGGCGGACACGCCGCGCTCCTCAGCGATCGCGGGGGCGTTGACGAATGTCACCTGGTCCTCGATGACCGCGGAGAACAGCCCACGCAATGCCGAAAGTCGCAGCACCTCAACATCTTCGCCAGCCAACTCGCCGCGCACCAGCACCGACAGCGAGGTCGGCAGTTCCTCGGAGAGCGCACCCGCCAGCACGCCGAGCCGACGGACCAGGTCCAGCCACGGCGCCACTTCTTCGTTGACCACGCCGCCGCCGACGTTGACCGCGTCGGGAACGAATTCACCGGCCAGCGCCAGCTTCACGCTTTCCGCGACGTCGGTGCCGGCACGGTCCTGGGCCTCTTCGGTCGAGGCACCGAGGTGCGGCGTCACGACCACTTGCGCCAGTTCGAACAGCGGGCTGTCGGTGCATGGCTCTTTGGAGTAGACGTCGAGGCCCGCCGCGCGAACATGTCCGCTGGCGACGGCGTCGGCCAGCGCCGCCTCGTCGACCAGCCCGCCGCGGGCGGCGTTGACGATGATCACTCCCGGCTTCGTCTTGGCCAGCGCATCTTTGTCGATCAGGCCGGCGGTCTCGGGCGTCTTCGGCAGATGCACCGAGATGAAGTCGGCGCGCCCTAGCAACTCGTCGAGGGACAGCAACTCGATGCCGAGTTGGGCCGCACGCGCCGGCGACACGTACGGATCGTAGGCGACGATGTGGGCCTCGAACGCAGCAAGCCGCTGGGCCACCAGCTGACCGATGCGGCCGAGACCGACCACGCCGACGGTCTTGCCGAAGATCTCGGTGCCCGAAAACGACGACCGCTTCCACGCGTGCTCGCGCAGCGAAGCATCGGCAGCGGGAACCTGACGGGCCGCGGCCAGCAGCAGGGCCAATGCGTGCTCGGCGGCGCTGTGGATGTTCGACGTCGGGGCGTTGACGACGAGCACGCCGCGTTCGGTGGCGGCGTCCACGTCGACGTTGTCCAGCCCGACGCCGGCGCGCGCCACGATCTTCAGCTTGGGTGCGGCACTCAACACTTCGGCGTCGACGGTCGTGGCCGAGCGGACCAGCAGGGCGTCGGCCTCAGGCACCGCAGCCAGCAGCTTTTCTCGGTCCGGGCCGTCGACCCAGCGCACTTCCACCTGGTCGCCCAGCGCGGCGACGGTCGATTCGGCAAGTTTGTCGGCGATTAAGACAACAGGCAGGCTCACCCGGCCAGCCTAATGGTGTTGTCTGAAGCGATGGAGGCCGGTGCACGGTGCGCAAGTCCGTGTTTGAGATCGGCGCCACGTCTACGATGACACCGTGACGAAGCTGGCGATCATCTACTACTCGGCAACCGGCCACGGAACGACCATGGCGAAGCGCGTCGCTGCGGCGGCCGAGTCCGCGGGCGCCGAGGTCCGGTTGCGACACGTCGCCGAAACACACGACCCGGAATCGTTCGCGCACAACCCGGCCTGGACAGCGAACTATGAAGCGACCAAGGACCTTCCCACGGCCACCGCCGACGACATCGTGTGGGCCGACGCGGTGATCTTCGGTTCGCCGACTCGATTCGGCTCACCCGCGGCACAGTTGCGTACCTTCATCGACTCGCTGGGCGGACTGTGGGCCGACGGCAAGCTCGCCGACAAGGCGTATGCGGCGTTCACGTCGTCCAACACCGTGCACGGCGGTCAGGAAACCACCCTGCTCGCGCTCTACATCACGCTAATCCATTGGGGCGGCATCATCGTCGCGCCGGGCTACACCGATCCGTGCAAGTTCGTCGACGGCAATCCGTACGGGGTGAGCCTGGTGGCCACGCATGACAACATCGCCGAGTTCGACGACGCGACCGGCAACGCCCTGGACCATCTGGCCCGCCGGGTGGTGGCGGTCGCCGGCCGCCTCACGTCGTGAAAAGCCGTCGCATTTGACGGCGCGCGACGGTGTCGTCGATCACCGCAACCATCCGTGAGGGATTTGACGACGCGGCGCGATTGAGGGCACGCCCTCCTGCGCGAAGGCGCGACATCGACGCTAGCGCAACGACACGCCGAAACGGTCAGCGCTAGCTTCGATCTCGCTGAAAGCCTTAGGCGGTTTCGGTGATCGGGCGGTCGACCCAGCTCATCAGGTCACGCAGCTTCTTGCCGACGACCTCGATGGGGTGTTCGGCATTTTCCTTGCGCAACTGTTCGAGCTGCTTGTTGCCGCCCTCGACGTTGGCGACCAGCTTCTTGACGAAGCTGCCGTCCTGGATGTCGCGCAGGATGCTTCGCATCCGTTCCTTGGTGTCGGCGTCGATGACTCGCGGACCCGACAGGTATCCGCCGAATTCGGCGGTGTCGGACACCGAGTAGTTCATCCGGGCGATGCCACCCTCGTACATCAGGTCGACGATGAGCTTGAGCTCGTGCAGCACCTCGAAGTACGCCATCTCCGGCGGGTAGCCTGCCTCGACCATGACGTCGAAACCTGTCTTCACCAATTCCTCTGTGCCACCACATAATACGGCCTGCTCGCCGAACAGATCGGTTTCGGTTTCGTCTTTGAAGGTCGTCTTGATGACGCCGGCGCGGGTGCCCCCGATGCCTTTGGCGTAGGACAACGCCAGCGCCTCGCCGTTACCGTTGGGGTCTTGGTCGACGGCGATCAGACACGGCACGCCCTTGCCGTCGACAAACTGGCGACGAACCAAGTGGCCCGGCCCCTTTGGGGCGACCATCGCCACGGTGACCTCGGCGGGCGGCTTGATCAAGTCAAAGTGGATGTTGAGCCCGTGACCGAAGAACAGCGCATCGCCGGGCTTCAGGTTGGGCTCGATTTCGTTCTTGAAGATATCCGCCTGCGCGGTGTCGGGTGCCAGCAGCATGATCACGTCGGCCCACTTGGCCACCTCGGCTGGCGTGTCGACGTCCAGGCCCTGCTCCTCGACCTTGGCCCGAGACTTCGAGCCCTCCTTCAGCCCGACGCGCACCTGGACCCCGGAATCGCGCAGGCTCAGCGAGTGTGCGTGCCCCTGGCTGCCGTACCCGATGACGCCGACCTTGCGGCCCTGAATGATCGACAGGTCCGCATCGTCGTCGTAGAACATCTCCAAAGCCACCTCAATGTCTCCTTTTTTCTAGGCTCTCGGATTCGAATGGTTACTTTGCCGTGCCGATGCCGCGTGGACCGCGGGACAACGACACCACTCCCGATTGGACGATTTCGCGGATACCGAAGGGCTCGAGTACCCGCAGCAGCGCCTCGATCTTGCCGCGGTCACCGGTCGCTTCGATTGTCAACGATTCGGGTGATACGTCAATGACCTTGGCGCGGAACAGGTTCACCGCCTCGATCACCTGGCTGCGGGTGCCGGCGTCGGCCCGCACCTTGATCAGCGCCAACTCCCGGGCCACCGACTTGTCGTCGTCCTGCTCGATGATCTTGATGACGTTGATGAGCTTGTTGAGCTGCTTGGTGATCTGCTCGAGCGGTGTCTCCTCCGCGGAGACGACGATCGTCATCCGGGACATGTCTTTCTGCTCGGTCGCGCCGACGGCGAGCGATTCAATGTTGAACCCACGCCGGGAAAATAACGCAGCCACACGCGCGAGCACACCGGGTTTGTCTTCGACCAGCACCGACAACGTGTGCGTCTTCGGCGATCCAGTCATATGCGCCGCTCCTCCTGGTCTTTTCGGATCGCACTGCCGTGTTGATCGTCGCCGGCGCGCATCAGGCGTGTCCTTCGGACTCGTCGTCAAAGAGCGGGCGGATGCCGCGGGCAGCCTGAATCTCGTCGTTGCTGGTTCCGGCGGCAACCATCGGCCACACCTGTGCGTCGGCGCCCACGATGAAGTCGATCACCACCGGCCGGTCGTTGATCGCCCGAGCCTGGTTGATCACGTCGACGACGTCTTCTGCACGCTCGCAGCGCAATCCGACGCAGCCCAGCGCCTCGGCCAACTTGACGAAGTCCGGGATGCGATGCGAGTGGGTGGCCAGGTCGGTCTGCGAATACCGCTCCCCATAAAACAGCGACTGCCATTGCCGCACCATGCCAAGGTTGCCGTTGTTGATCAGCGCCACCTTGATCGGCGCGCCCTCGATCGCGCAGGTCGCCAGCTCCTGGTTGGTCATCTGAAAACAGCCGTCGCCGTCAATCGCCCACACCTCTGTATCCGGGCGAGCGATCTTGGCGCCCATGGCCGCCGGGATGGCGAAACCCATGGTCCCCAGCCCGCCGGAATTCAACCAGGTGCGCGGCTTTTCGTACTTGATGAACTGCGCCGCCCACATCTGGTGCTGGCCGACACCGGCGACGTACACCGCATCCGGGCCCGCGATCTCACCCAGCTTCTCGATGACGTACTCGGGGCTCAGGCTGCCGTCGCTTTGCGGCCCGTAGCTCAACGGGTAGGTGGCCCGCACATCGTCGAGGTAGTCCCACCAGGCCGCGATGTCGCCATGGCCCGGCACCTCGTCGTGGCGCAGCATCTCGATCAGATCGGTGATGACGGCCTTGACGTCACCGACGATCGGCACGTCGGGGTTTCGGTTCTTGCCGATCTCGGCGGGGTCGATATCGGCGTGGATGACCTTGGCCTCGGGGGCGAACGAGTCGAGCTGTCCGGTCACCCGATCGTCGAAACGGGTGCCCAGCGCGATCAACAGGTCACTGCGCTGCAGCCCCGCCACCGCCGCCACCGTGCCGTGCATGCCCGGCATGCCCAGGTGCTGCCGGTGGCTGTCCGGGAACGCCCCTCGCGCCATCAGCGTGGTCACCACCGGAATGCCGGTCAGCTCGGCAAGTTCGCGCAGCTCCTCGGTGGCCTCGCCCCGGATGACGCCGCCGCCGACGTAGAGCACGGGTTTGCGCGCGGCGGCGATCAGTTTGGCGGCCTCGTGAAGCTGGCGGTTGTGCGGTTTGGTGTTCGGCTTGTAGCCGGGCAGGTCCATGTGCGGCGGCCAGCTGAACGTGCACTGGCCTTGCAGCACGTCTTTGGGGATGTCGACGAGCACTGCCCCGGGCCGTCCGGAGGACGCGATGTGGAAGGCCTCGGCCAGCACCCGGGGGATCTCGTCGCCGTTGCGGACCAGGAAGTTGTGTTTGGTGATCGGCATGGTGATACCGGAGATGTCAGCCTCCTGGAAGGCGTCGGTCCCGATCAGCGAACGCCCGACCTGTCCGGTGATGGCGACCACCGGGATCGAGTCCATCTGCGCGTCGGCCAGCGGAGTCACCAGGTTGGTGGCACCGGGACCCGAGGTGGCCATGCAGACGCCGACTTTCCCGGTGGCGTGTGCGTAACCGCTAGCGGCGTGGCCCGCGCCCTGCTCATGGCGAACCAGCACGTGGCGTAGCTTTTTCGAATCGAATAGCGGGTCATAGACGGGTAGTACCGCGCCGCCAGGGATGCCGAAGATGACGTCGACGTCAAGCTCCTCCAACGACCTGATCACCGACTGAGCGCCGGTCAGTTGTTGCGGTGCAACGTGTTTAGGCGGCGCCGGCGTCTTTGGCTTGGCCAGCGTTCCGTTGAGGGGTTGCGACGGCTGTGGCGGCCGCGTAGTGGGAGCGCTCACTGGTTCCTCTTTAAGTCCTGATGGTTGGTGTCGGAGGTTGATTTTGGAATATTGGCAAGAAAAAACCCCCGCCAGCTCAGCGGCTGCACGAGGGTTGCGCGTTGGTGCTCGAAAGCTATCCCGGCGTGGGCTAGTCAGCCACCAACGCGCCGACCAATTACTACGAGCATTTCACGGCTGTCCATAACGTTCGACGGTAGCCTCCGCACAGGTCAGACGTCAAATCCCGGTTGTTGGGGCCGCCGGGTTGGGTGCCATGATGCACAGGTGGTTACCGATTCATCGGACACGCCCCCTACGCCGCCGGTGGTGATCAACATTTCACCGATGGCTCACTTCGCGGTGGGTTTCTTCGCTCTCGGGCTGCTGATCCCGGTCTTCACCTGGCCGGCGACCGCGCCGCTACTGATCATCCCGGTGGTCTTGTCGGCATTGATCATTCGGCTGCGCACGGAGGCCGACCGAGACGGCGTGACCGTGCGCACGCTGCTCGGCAGTCAGACTGTGCGCTGGGCGGACATCGACGGGCTGCGGTTCAACAAAAGCTCATGGGCGCGTGCCCAGCTCAAAGCCGGGGGCACGTTGCGATTGCCCGCGGTTACCTTCGCCACCCTGCCGCTGCTGACCGAGGCCAGCGGCGGCCGCGTGCCCAATCCGTACAGCTGATCGGGGTTTGATCGGGGTGAGCGCAGCTCAGCTCACCGGGTTGGCGCCGTTGAGCAGCACCCAGAGCGCGACGCCGGCGCCGATGCCCACTACCAGTGCGGCAAACGACCCGATGAACGGGCGCCGCGCCCAGCCGCGACCGGCGTCGAACCCGTAGCGCCCCGGCCCGACCAGGATGACCGTGGCGGCCATGACGATGAGGGTGATCTCGTATTCGTGTCCGTCCGGAAGGAAGAACGGAAAGGACCTCGCACCGTGCTGGGCCGACATCCCGGCGAGCAGGCTGTTGATCAGGTAGGCCAGCGCGCCCGCAGCGGCCAGTGGGGTGAATAGCCCCAGCACCAGCAGTACGCCGGCGGCAATCTCGCCGCCGGCGGCGCAGTAGGTGAGGATGCCGGCGTGCTGGTAGCCGATATCGGACAGCGAGTTTTTGAATCCGTTCAGTCCCTGGCCGCCCCACCAGCCGAACAGTTTCTGAAGTCCATGTGCGACGAGCACCGCGCCGAGCCCAACCCGCAGGATGAGCAGCCCGAGATGTTGCGTGCCGCGCCGATGGGCGGCGCGCACCCGCTCGTCATCGGGGTGGTGCTCATGTTCGTCGATTGTCTCGGTGCCGAATGCCGAGTGCCGGCCGTTGGATTGGGGCTGGTACGGCAACGGCTGGTGCCCGCCGATCAGCCCGTATGCCGAGCTGGAAGAGCGGACACTGCTGGAGTCGTTGGCGTCGTAGTGCGGGATCGTGGTCGTCTCGAAATCGCCTGCATATGTGGCTGACGGCAGGTCGTCCTCCGGGTCGACCAGGCTTGCTGAGGCCGGCCGCACCGGAGTTGGCACCGCGGAATCGTCCGGCCGCTGCCAACGTGAGTCACTCGATTGACTGGTCACGGTGTCAGGGTAAGGGCAACTCGGCCTGAATTGGGGATTTGAGCGGCGCTTTCGCTGTGCTGATTAGCGTGTCGCCGTGCGTGGGCCACCGTTTGCCGGCAATTACGAAAAGACGCGCGCCACCCCGTCGCGGGCACCTGAGCCGAGATATCCGTAATCTGGCTGCTATGCAGTCGTGGTGGTCGGGACGGCGCGGGCTGACCGCGCTCTGCTCAACGCTGCTGGTTTTGGCCGGTTGCACGGAGTTCAACAATTCCGCATCGCAGCCTTTCACCACCGAGCCCGAACGCCATGCGCCGCCGAGTTCGACGCCCCCGCCGCCACCACCGTTGCCTGACAAGCCGTTTCCCAAGGAGTGCCCGGCACCAGGGGTAATGCAGGGCTGCCTGGAAAGCACCAGCGGCCTGCTCATGCAGCCTGACAGCAAGTCGGCACTGGTCGCCGAGCGGACCACCGGCGCCGTCAAAGAGGTGTCGGTCAGCGCCGAGCCGAAGGTGAAGACCGTCATCCCGGTCGACCCGGCCGGTGACGGCGGGCTGATGGATATCGTGCTCTCGCCGACCTACTCGCAGGACCGGCTGATGTACGCCTACGTCAGCACCCCGACCGACAACCGGGTTATCCGTGTCGCCGACGGCGATGTTCCGAAGGACATCTTGACCGGGATCCCGAAAGGTGCCACCGGCAACACCGGCGCGCTGCTGTTCACCAGCCCCACCACGCTGACAGTGCTCACCGGCGATGCGGGCAATCCGGCGATGGCCGCCGATCCCGCCTCGCTGGCCGGCAAAGTCATCCGCCTCGAGCAGCCCACCACGCTGAACCCGGCACCGCCCACCACGGCGCTGAGCGGTGTCGGCGCGGGCGGCGGCCTGTGCACCGATCCCATCGACGGCTCGCTCTACGTCCTCGACCGCGCTCCCACGTCCGACCGGTTGCAGCGCATCACCAAGGACTCGAAGGTCTCCACGGTGTGGACGTGGCCGGATCGGCCGGGTGTGGCCGGCTGCGCGGCGCTCGACGGCACCGTGCTGGTCAACCTGATCAACACCAAGCAGACGGTGGCCGTCCACCTCGCGCAGGGAACCGGCGCGGTAACCGGGCCGCCCGACGTCGTCCGTCAGGACAGCCACGGCCACGCCTGGGCATTGCGGATGTCGCCGGACGGCAACGTTTGGGGGGCGACGGTTAACAAGACCGACGGCGACGCCGCCAAGCTCGACGACGTGGTGTTCCCGCTGTTCCCGCAGGGCGGCGGCTTCCCGCGGGCCAACGAGGACAAGACCTAAAGGGCTGGGCCACGCCGCAACGGCCTGAATAGAAGCAGGGTGCAAATCTCCCCGTTGTCTGAGCCGGCCAGTTTACCGATGTGCAGCGATCAAATGCACCAAGCGTTCCGAACTGCGGAGTATGTTCCGGGTACTCGCTGGTCGGGAGGTCGCCGTGGCGCAAATTGGTGACACGCAATTGCCGCACTCGAAGCCGCCGCGCTCGAGCGCTGTTTGCGCCGCGGTCAAGGTGACTTGGCGCCGAGGTTCTTTCGCGCTGCCGCCAAACACGTCGGCGTGGCGTGGCAGCTCGCCGTCGGAGGGGACCTGGCCTGCCCGAGATTGACGGGCCCAGGCCGTTATCGATGCGGCTGGCCAACAGATATGTCGATCGGGTGCAGACCGCCGCTGAGACGAATCTCGCAGTGGCGGGGCAATTCCTGAAAGTTGCCGGCTTTTCCTCGCCTCCCGCAAGCCTTTTCGCACCTTCGGTCGCTTTTCGGGTCGCCGCCGTCAACTGGCGGCGAGGGCGGGCACGTAATCGTGAACTCGCTTCGACGTCGACACCGGGCGGCCTAGTTCGCGGACCTCACGCCTCGTGACCCGGCTCCATATCGGCGACGTCGGGGAAGCTGACCAGATCGTCTGAGCTTTCAGGGGCGTCTCCGGTGACGGGTTCCAACAGGTATCCGATGTGGTCGCCGAGCTCGATCCGCTCGAGCGTCTTGCCGACGAACCATGCCACCGCGTCGTCGAGAATCGGCATGCCCTGCGGACCGGTGTGCCACGAGCAGTGATCGAATTTGTTGACCTGGTCCCCGGTTTGACCTCCGAAAAGGCGGGCCAACCCGATGTGGCGGCGGGACAACACGTGCACCGCCAGGTGATCGGATCGCGCTGCCACTCCAAAGGTGTGGTTGTTCTTGGACAGCCCGACCAGAAACCGTAAGGGCCGCATGCTGGTTTGGGTGGCAAAGCCGACCAGGCAACCCGACGGGTGACCGTCGGCTTGGGTCGTCACCACAAACATCGTGTAGTCCAGCATCCCGACCAACCGGTCGAAAAATTCGTCGCCCACATCACCATCATCACCCGACGTCGCCGACGATCCGGGTGCACGCTCGATTACGACGCGCTAGGACCGCTTTCGCCGTCCACGAACAGAAACTCGTCGACGAGACTGCTCACTACCGTGGGGTCCTCCAGTCCGGCGAGATGAGCCACCCTGTCGAGTACACGAATCGACGCGTTAGGAATGGCATCGGCCATCGCGATCGCTTCTCGCGGCGGGAACGTGGCGTCTTCAGCGCCCGCGACAACCAGCACCGGTGTCGTGATGCCGCCCAACAACGCCCGCTGGTCGGGTCGGGCCGGGACCACGCTCTTCACCGCCCAGGCGGCAGACGCGATATTGACCGATTTCACCGCCGAACGAACATGTGCCACAACGTCGGGACGCTCCCTGAAGGTCGTCGGCCCCAAGAAAGCCTTGAGCACCGGTCGGGTCAGGACGGGCCCTATTTCTCCTTGCCATTGCGCAAGCCGGAGCAACATCGCGAATTGGACCTTCTGGCGGATGCCGGCCCGGCCGGCGGTGCAATTCATCAGGACCGCCCGGCCGATCCGGTCCGGATGAGTCGCGGCGAACGTCGCGCCGATCATGCCGCCCCACGAGTTGCCGACGAAATGGGCTCGTTCAATGCCGAGCCCGTCGAGGATGTCGACAACACAGCGAGCGCAATCGTCGAACGTGAACATGCCCGTCAGGGGCTGACTTCCGCCCTGGCCCGGCGGGTCGATCAGGATCACCTGCGAGCGCCCCACGAGATCATCGGCCACGCCATGCCACATGTCGCCGGTCATCAACAGACTCGGCCAGAACACGATCGGGGTGCCCGTTCCCCCGACCTGGACCCGCACCCTTCCGAGCACGGTGTCCACCGTCCGCACGCGAAGCTGATCGCCGATGCCAGTCATCCCTCACCACGATACGGTCAGCGGTCGGCGAGTTCGCGAGGTGTCACGAACACGTCGACGAGGGCGCCGTTACGCCACACCGTCATTTCGATACGGCGCGCGATCGCGTCCTCGACCATCAGCTGCTGAATCGCGGTGGCGGTCACGACATTTTTGCCGTCGACGCTGACCACGATGTCTCCCCGTCGCAGACCGGCTTCGGCGGCGGGACTACCGGCGACCACGCTGGCGATCTGCAGGCCATGGGTAGTGCCGAGTTTCGTGGCGGCGGCCGGCGGCACCGGTATGTGCGCACCGGCGATGCCCAGCCACGCCCGGCGCACCCGGCCGGTATGCATCAGCGCCGCGATGATCTTGTGGGTGGATGCGTTCATGGGTACCGCCAATCCGAGGCCGATGCCCGCGACGGCGGTGTTGACACCGACCATCCGTCCGCGCCCGTCGGCCAGCACGCCGCCGCTGTTGCCCGGATTGAGCGCGGCGTCGGTCTGGATCACTTCGTCGACAACGCGGCCCGATTTGGTGGGTAGCGAGCGTCCGAGTCCGGAGACGATGCCGGCCGTGACGCTACCGGCCAGGCCCAGCGGATTGCCGATCGCCACGACGAGTTGTCCGACTTGCAGATCCTCGGCGCGGCCCATCGTCACCGGCACGGGAACGGCACCTCGTGCCTTCAGCACGGCCAGGTCGGAAAGCTCGTCGCGACCCGCGATATCCGCGGCCAACGTGGTGCCATCGGCGAACGTCGCTTCTGCGGACCGGGTTCCGGCGACGACGTGAGCGCTGGTCAACAGGTAGCCGTCGGGAGTGATGACGCTTGCGCTGCCGCCGCCATTGCCGCGGCGGCTGCGCACCGCGATGCTGGCCACGCTGGGCAGCACCGCTTGCGCGACCGCCGTGACCACGGCCGAGTAGGCATCCAGAGCGTCAGCGTCCGGGCGATTTTCAGGCATAACCGCCTCAGCGTCGTCACCGGTTGCGTTATGCCCCTGTTCGCCGTCGGCTTAGACCCGCGCCAGCCGCTGATTGGTCACCGCGAGTTGCCGGACGGTCGCGTCGGCCAGCGTCCGGATCTGCTCGGGCCGCAGCCGCCCGCACAACCGGCCCCAGTGGATCGCGACCTCGTCACCGACGTCGACGTCGGGTACAGCGCTGTAGCCGTCGGCCCAGACGTCGAGGCGGCGCGCCGACGGTTCGGAGAGGGCCAGCACATCGCCGTCCAAAACCAGCCGTTGACACGACACCTCGACGCCATCGCCGTCGCGGGAAAGTACTGTGCCCCAAGCGATCCGGCAGTTATCCAAGACACCCATCGGATGCTCGTCGAGGCTTCCCCCTTTTAGGCCCAGCAGCCGCGACCACGGGTACACCCCGAACACGTGGAAGCAGTGATTGGCCGCCGCTTCGGACACCAGATCCGGGCCGAGATGCGACCAGTAGCGCCCCGCCTGCGGGCCGATGATCGCGAGCAATGCGTCGACGAACTCGCCCGCGTCCAGGTTGGCGCCGAGACCGCCGCCCAGCCAGTAGGACTCCACCAGCTGGTAGTCCAGCGGGTCAGCGATGCCGGTCAGCTTCGAGAGCACCTGCAAATAGGGCCAGGCACCGGAGAATTTTGCCGCGGCCGTCCGAACCTCCTCCACCGACCCGTCCCGCAGCGTCGCCCCCAACGGCGGACCGCAGTAGCCCAGCGCGTTCGGCGCGTAGGCGTAGCGGGCGAACATCTCGGTTCCCCGAATGTCCCGTTTGTCAGAGGCCGGCGCCGACACGGGTCAGGCCCGCCCGGACTCCACCAGCTTGAGGGCGTCTTTGTGCATTCGCCCGAAGTTGTAGTAGGCCGCGCAGGCCCCTTCCGGGGACACCATGCAGGTTCCGATCGGAGTCTCCGGGGTGCATGCGGTGCCGAAAACCTTGCATTCCCAAGGTTTCAGCACGCCCTTGAGCACCTCACCGCATTGGCAAGCCTTCGGGTCGGCGACTCGCACACCGGGCATCGAATAGCGCAGTTCGGCGTCGAAGTCCGCGAAGTCATCGCTGAGCCGCAGCGCGCTTTGCGAGATGAACCCCAGGCCCCGCCATTCGAAGTGCGGACGCAGCGCGAACACCTTGCCCATCAGCGCCAGGGCCGCGGGGTTGCCCTCTTCGGGCACCACCCGCGAGTACTGGTTCTCCACCTCGCAACGGCCTTCGCGAATCTGCGTCAACAGCATCGCGACCGAGGCCAGAATGTCCAGCGGCTCGAAACCTGCGACCACCAAAGGCTTTCCGTACACCTCGGGCACGAATCGGTATGGCCGGTTGCCGACAACTGTGGAGACGTGGCCCGGTCCGATGAAGCCGTTCAAGCGCAGGTCTGGTGAGTCGAGGATGGCCTTGATCGGCGGCACGATCGTGACGTGGTTGCAGAACACGCTGAAATTGGGCAGGCCCAGATCGCGGGCCCGCACCAACGTGACCGCGGTGGACGGGACGGTGGTCTCGAATCCGATGGCGAAGAACACCACCTGTTTATCCGGGTTGTCGGTCGCGATCTTGAGCGCGTCCAATGGCGAGTAAACGAACCGCACGTCGGCGCCGCGTGCTTTGGCGTCCAGCAGGCTGCCATTGGACCCGGGCACCCGCATCATGTCGCCGAAACAGGTGAAGATCACGTCGGGTTGTTCGGCCAGCCACATCGCGTCATCGATGCGACCCATTGGGATCACGCATACCGGACAACCGGGACCGTGAACGAGTTCGACGTTTTCCGGCAGCAGGTGTTCGATGCCATGGCGATAGATGGTGTGGGTGTGGCCACCGCACACCTCCATGAACTTGAAATGATCGGCGCCATCGCCGGTACCGGCGAGGTGTTCGATCGCGACCAGCAATTTGCGAGCCGCCGCCGGGTCTCGGAATTCGTCAACGAATTTCATGTCGTTTCCTCCTCGTCAGACAATCGCCGACGAATCGAAGGCTTCTATTTCGCTGGTGTAGGCGTCGCCGAGCTTCTTGACGGCCGCCAACGTGAGCAACGCTTCGGTCTCATCGATCTTGGCCATCGCGAAACCGACGTGCACCAGCACCCAGTCGTCGGGTTCGGGCATCTCGTTTTCCAGCAGCCGCACCGAGATGGTGCGCTGCACACCGTTGACGTCGACCTTCGCCAAGTAGTTCTCGGCGTCGGTGATCTCGACGATCCGCCCCGGGATTCCCAGACACATGTGCGCTCACTCTCCTCTTTTTCGCCAAGCTTTCTCAGCAGATCCTCGGCAGCGGGTCGCCGACGAGCATGTCGACGATCCGGGAACCACCGAAACCAGTTCGCAGGACAACGGTTTCGGCGGGTTCGGCAACGATCTGCCCGACGTCGGCGGCCTCTGCGCCCAACGGATGTGACCGCATCGCCGCCAGACCGGCCTCAGCCTCCTCCGGCGCGACGACGGCAATGAACTTGCCCTCGTTGGCGACGTAAAGCGGGTCGATACCGAGTAGTTCGCACGCGCCGCTCACCATCGGGTGCACCGGGAGGCGATCCTCTTCCAGCAACACCCCCAGACCACAAGCCTGGGCCAGTTCGTTGCAGACGGTGCCGACGCCGCCGCGGGTCGGGTCACGCAGCCAGCGCGTCGACGGCGCGGCCGACAGCAGCAACTCCACTAGCGGGCTCACCGCGGCCGTGTCGGAATGAATGTCGGCCTCGATGGCCAGGTCACCACGGGCCAGCATCACCGCCATCCCGTGATCGCCCATCGACCCCGACAACAGCAGCTTGTCGCCCGGCCGCACCGATGCTGGCGACAACTGGCGACCCACCGGGAT
>NZ_DATMLH010000280.1:0-18975 GCF_035570115.1 Mycobacterium sp. | reverse complement strand
CACAACCGGCAGCGACTCGGCCTCGTTCAGGCACGGCAACACCACCGTCACCAGACCGTCGGCCATCAATTGGCTTCGGCGATGGCGGTCATGGTGGCGAGGATGGTCGCCACATGCTTCGAACCGCCTCCGGAGACGGCGTAAGCATCGCCTCGGCAGACAGTGAGATTTCGACCGGGACGGACGACCTCGCCACGCGCTTGCAGGAATTCACCGACCGCGGGGGCGAGCAAGTTGACCTTGAGCTCCACGGTCAACACGCGCATGCGGGGCGCCATGAGCGTGAATGCCGCGCAACCGCAAGCACTATCCAGGATGGCGATGCCAACCCCGGCGTGGAAGAAGTCGTCCTGCTGGCTCAGTCCCGGCGAGAACGGCAGTTCGATCTCGACCGCGCCAGGCTTGATACTTCGAAGCTCGGCGGCGAAGGCAGCCATCAGGCCCTGCCGAGCGAACGTCTCACGCACCCGCCGCTCGTAGCCGGGATCACCAGGTTCGAAAGCGGGACTCATGCGGCGAAGAGTACCTGCAAGTTCTCGGCCTGCAGATGCTATCCGCGCAGCTGCACGAACGCGAAGTCGCGCAATCCTTCCCGCGGCTTGACCACCGCCCGGAAACCCAGCACGTCGGCGGCGCGGGCCGGATCGGCGACGATGTGGCGCACGTCGCCGCTGCGATATTGGCCGGTGACGACCGGCGACACAGTGCCTACAGCGGAACCTCGCGCTTCACACAACATCGTCGCCACCTCCATGATGGAAATCGGCTGCCCGGAGCAGACGTTCGCGGCGGTGAAGCCACCGCGGGCAGCCGCCACCGCCGCCACATTGGCCGCCGCCACGTCGTCGACATGAACGAAGTCCCGCATCTGGCCGCCATCCTCGAAAACGTTTGGTGGCTGGCCTTTTTCGAGCGCTGATCGAAAGATCGCAGCGACTCCGGAATACGGCGTGTCGCGCGGCATGTCGGGGCCGTAGACGTTGTGGTAGCGCAATGCCACCACCGATCCGCCGGTCGACTCCGACCACGCCAGCGCATAATGCTCCTGTGCGGTCTTGCTGGCCGCATAGAGGCTGCGCGGCTGCAATGGTGCGTCCTCGTCGACCAGCTGCCAGGCCAGTTGCTCGCCACCGACCGGGCAGCGGTGATCGAAAACACCGGCATCGAGATCGGCCCGTCGCCGCGGCAGCGGGGCGACGGGCCCGTGCTCGGCGCAGCGGTAGCGGCCCTGCCCGTAAACCACCATCGACGATGCCAACACCAGACGCGCTACGCCGGCGTGGAACATCTGCGCAAGCAGCACGGTGGTCCCGAAATCGTTGTGGCTGCCGTAGTCCGGAGCGTCGGCGGCGTTCACACCCGCACCGACCACCGCGGCCTGATGGCAGACCAGGTCTACACCTTTGAGCAGCGGGGCCAGCGCGTCGGCGTCGCGGATGTCGACACGTCGACAATGGCGCGGCGGCTCGGCGTCGCTGCCGTGCGCGGCGGCCAGCATGGCATCGACGGCGACCACCTCATGACTTGCGGCCCGCAGCGCGGCGCCGACTCGCGAGCCGATGAAACCGGCCGCGCCGGTCAGCAGCACCCTCACGGCTGGTCGAACGGCAGCTGGATGCCGGTGTGCGACAGGCATTCTGTGCAGGTGTGTTCGGCGGGGACCTGGCCGACGGCCTCCTGCACGAGTTTCTTGAACGGCTCGATGTTCTTCTCGAATTCGGCGATGACGTCGACAACCTTTACTCCGGCGCCGGCGTCGATGCCGGCATCCAAGTCCGTCACCAACGCGATTGTTGCATAACATATTTCGAGCTCGCGGGCGAGCACCGCCTCCGGATAGCCGGTCATGTTGATCAGGGTGAAGCCCGCGGCGGCGAACCACTGGCTTTCCGCGCGGGTGGAAAATCGCGGACCCTCGATGACCACCATGGTGCCGCCGTCGACCACGCCGGGCAGCCCGGTGACCGCGGACCGCAACGTCGGGCAGTACGGATCGGCGAAGGACACGTGCGCCGCACCGGAGTCGAAGTAGGTGTCGGCACGGCGACGGGTACGGTCCACCAGCTGATCGGGCACCACGATGGCGCCCGGCTCGAGTTGAGGCGTCAGGCTGCCGACCGCACACGGGGCGAAGACTTGCCGCACCCCCATTGCGCGCAGCGCCCACATGTTGGCCCGATACGGCACCTTGTGCGCCGGGAACTGGTGGTTGGGGCCGTGGCGAGGCAGGAACGCGACCTCATGCTGGCCGACGGCGCCGACCGTGACCGGAGCGCTGGGCTCGCCGAATGGGGTGTCCAGATTGATGGTGCGCGCGCCTGGGTCGAAGAACGTGTAGAAGCCGCTGCCGCCGATCACTCCGATCATCTACGCCGCTCCTCCTCATCGCTGCGGGCATCCGCTCATTCTCGTGCACGACGCATGCAACGATCGACGGATGGCCAGTTTTGCGCAGTGGGTCGCGGGCGCGCGACCGCGGACGCTACCGAACGCAATCGCGCCGGTGATCGCGGGTACTGGCGCCGCCGCCTGGCTGCACGCGGCCAACTGGTGGAAGGCGCTGCTGGCGCTAGCTGTCGCGGTTGCGTTGATCATCGGGGTGAACTTCGCCAATGACTACTCCGACGGTATCCGCGGCACCGACGACAACCGCGCCGGTCCGTTGCGCCTGGTGGGCTCACGGCTGGCGACGCCGCGGTCGGTCCTGACGGTGGCGGTGCTCAGCATGAGCGTCGCGGCGGCGGCCGGGTTGGCGCTGGCTCTTACTAGCGCGCCGTGGCTGATCGCTGTCGGCGCGTTCTGCATCGCCGGAGCGTGGTTGTACACCGGCGGATCAAAACCGTACGGCTATGCGGGTTTTGGTGAAGTGGCGGTATTCGTGTTCTTCGGGCTGATCGCGGTACTCGGCACCGAATACACCCAGGCCTTGCGGGTGGACTGGGTGGGCCTGGTACTGGCGGTGACGACGGGCGCGCTGTCGTCAGCGGTGTTGGTGGCCAACAACCTGCGGGATATCCCCACCGACGCACAGTCCGGCAAGCTCACGCTGGCGGTGCGCCTCGGCGACACCGGGACTCGCAGGCTCTATCAGTCGCTGCTGGTGATCGCCGCGGTGTTGACCCTGGCGCTGACAGCGGCGACGCCGTGGTGTGCGTTGGGTTTGGTCGCCACGCCGTTGGCATTGAGGGCCGCGGCGCCGGTGCGATCCGGTCGCCTGGGTGCCGAGCTGATTCCGGTTCTGCGCGACACCGGCCTGGCGATGCTGGTCTGGTCGATCGCGGTAGCAGGCGCGTTGACGCTGTCGGCCTGAGCGGGCAAACATGGACCTTGCCGGCCGTGAGAGCCCTCATGTAGTGGGATCGGCTAATTTCGCGACAGCGGTGCCGACGTCGATCTGCGGATCGAGTCGGGCGGCGCAATGTAACGACGTGATGAGGAGTTCGACGACCACCTCGACCATTGCGTCGGGATCAAACGGCCGCTCGTTCTTCAGCCAGTAGGTGGTGGCCTCATCGAGTGCCCCCGCGCAGGAGCGCAGCATCAATCGCAATGCCGGGCGGGCGAGGTCGAGTTCGAGTAGCTGAGCCGTCCATTCGATCGTGTGCCAGCGTGACTGATCGAAGATTTGCCACGCCTCAGGGTCGCCACCGCTCCCGCCAAGGACCAATCGCAGCGCCAAGCCGTCGTGCTCGCTGAGGTATTCCAGGTGGGCGCGCAACATTCGTCGAAATTGCGTCCCGGGAGAGCCATCAACAGCTGGCGGTGTGGTGGCGGCGTTCAGCCTGTTGGCCGCGTCGCGCAGCGCCGCAAGGTAGATGCCGCGCTTGTTCTCGAAATAGTGGAACAGCAGACCCTGTGCCACACCCGCGGTTTCGGTGATCTCGATGGTCCCGACGTCGTCGAAGTGACGGGCGGAGAAGTGCTCGACAGCGGCTTCGAGAAGCTTGCGGCGGGTCAGTTCGGCCTGCACCTGTCGTTGCGTTACAGGTCGTGGCGTCTTTCGAGTCACTTCGGCGTTGCTGGCAGTCACTGGTAGATCGTGCGCCAAGAGGGCCGGTGAGGACAACTCAACGAAGGAAACTCGTAGAGTAAGACTCATTGACACTAACTCAATTAATGGTTTACGTTGTCTGCATCGGATACAGCTGACACAGCCAACGAGGAGACTGCCTATGCCCGAAGTCAATGCATTCGTCATCGTGCAAATCGCGATCAACGACCGGGATGGCTACCACAGCTACGAAACTGCCGGCCACCAAGAGATCTTCGACAAGTTCGGCGCAAAGGTGGTCGGCATCGACGAGCAGGTGGAAGCGGTCGAAGGAAGTTGGCCCTTCACCCGAACCGTGATCATCGAGTTTCCCAGCAAGGAGCTCGCGCGGGCCTGGTATGACTCCGACGAATACCAGGCGGTGGTTGGTTTGCGCCACGACTCCGCCACGTCGAACCTGGTAATCGTCTCCGGCTACCCCGGATGAGTGCGAGAAATCGCCGACGCTGATCTCGCTGGCCTCGACGGTCACTTCGGCGAAGACTGGCGGCGTGGCTTCGCTGCGACCGGCTTTTGCCCGCGATAGCGCAACGGCAGACTATTACGACCAGCGGGCTCACGAGTATGACGAGTGGTACCTCGGTTAAGGGAATTACGCCGACCGCGATCGCCCTGGCTGGAGCGACGAAGTCGACCGCGCGGTCCATCTCGTTTCGCAACTGCCGCCGGCGCGCACCTTGGATGTGGCTTGCGGCAGCGGCTTTTTGACTCGCCACCTGCGAGGTGTGGTGGTGGGAGTGGATCAAAGCGCAAAGATGGTGGCGTTGACCCAGTCGCGGCTACCGCAAGGTGTGGCAATGGTGGCTGATGCGTTCTTGGGGAAGCGAGGATGATCAGATCTAATGCGACGCTTTACTGTTGCTCACTGTCTGCCGGTCCGACGCGGCCTGCCTTCCCCGCGGTCCCTGATACTGCGGGCAGCACATCCGTCACGGGAGTGTTCTGGCCGCCGGCAACCCACCAGCGACCGTCGGTCTCCACCAGAACGTACATGGCCATCTCACTGAAGCCGCCATCGTCTGCCCGACGGCGGATCTGGGCCACGACCACCCCAGGAGCGGGGCTGTTGGTCTCGACGGTCTCGAACCGCGATGGCGGGGCGACCGGTGCGTCACCCATCATCAAGCGATGAATCGCATTCAGATCTGTGAATCCGCGGACCACTTGCCCCTTCGGGGTACCCCAAAGAATGTCCGCGGCGAACAGCGCGTCGTATACGTCGGCCTGACCCGTGTCGTATCCGCACTGCAGGCTGCGCAATAGTGCATCGACGGCGGTGTCGGTGTCGACATCGGATCGATTAAGCGCCGGGCGATCGAGGTCTGACATGACGCGAAGCCTAGGACCTCAACCGAGCTTGAGGTCAAGCGAGAGCGACAGGCCCCATAGAAGCTCGAACTACGCGACCTTCTCCAGCAGTTTGACGACGGCAGCGCGCAATTGCGCCGTGTAGACGTGCTCGGTGATCAATCCGACGGCCGCGTTGTCGCCACCTCGCAGGATGCCGAGCAGCAGGTGCTCGCAGCGGATCTCGTTATCTTTGTGCGCCAATGCTTCTCGCAGGGCGAGTTCGAGCACCTTTTTGGCCCCGTGGCTGAATGAAATATGCCCCCGTGGCCGGCGCCGTCGCCCGGACCGGGACAGGGCGTTGTCGAAAGCGTCGGTGCCGAACGTGCGAGCGACGCTGTCGCGAACGGCCCGCAGATCAATGCCGATCGCTCTCAGCGCATCGGCATCCTCGTCGAACGACTGGTCGCCGGTTGACGTTTCGGCAAGCCGCGCCCGCACAACCTCAGCGGTCAGCCCATAGCCGGTCAACACCGCCGAGAGCTCCTCGCCTGCCGCCTGCAGGATTCCGAGAAGCAAGTGCTGCGAACCGGTTTCGCGGTCGCACAGTTCGCGGGCCTCTTCCTGGGCCATCATGACCGCAACCCGGGCATTGCGGGCGAACCGCTGAAACGGTCTCATCGGTCATCTCCTCCGGTTGTATTTCTGGTGCACCGCCTGCCGGCTGACGCCCAGCGCGGTGGCGATCGCCTGCCAGCTCCAGCCCTGGTCGCGCGCGTTGGCGACGTGGATAGCCTCCAACCGCTCCTGCAGCCGCTGCAGTGCACTCACCGCGCGCAACCCGACTGCGGGGTCGGCGCTGCCTGCTGCGTCCGCGGCGGCCCCCTGGAACCGATCGGGCAGGTCGGACAGTTCACTCACGAGTGTCAACATAACTTGACGACGTACGGGCTGTCAAGGAACGTTGACAGGCGAGCGCAAACGTTGCCCGTGAAGCGTTTTCAGTCGGAGCTGTCAGAGTCGGCGTCGGGCGGTGCATCGCCGCGCAGCCTGGCCCGCAGCTGCTCGCGGTCGCGGCGCCGGCGCGCGGTGGCCACCTCGAGGCCGGCAGTGGCCCGGCGCCGTAGCGGACCGAACAGCCAGATGCCCAGCGGCATCGCAATGATGAGGGCAAACAAGAGGGCGATAACCACCGGGAACTCGTGCAAGCCAAGCAGCCGTCCCGCGCCGTAGATCACCCCGGTGAGCACCGCCACCAAGACCAGCCGGGCCGCGACATAAAGCAGGACGCTGGCGACGGCGTGACCCGCTGAGCTCTGAGCCTTTGGCACCATGCGAGCCTAAGACGCCGCGTATATTCAGACCAAGGAGGTGTTGAGTGCTGTACCTGCTCCTCGTCCTCGTTCTGGGGACGCTGATCTACGTCGGCTGGCGCGCGATCCGTTCACAGGTCAAGCGGCAGAAGACTCGCGTCATCGGCCCCGACGACGATCCGGAGTTCCTGTGGCGGCTAGGCCACGGTGACAACAATCCGCGTTAGCTAGATGAAGTGCTCGTTGGATCGGCGCTGATCGCTCGGAAAACCGTCGGCGACAACGGCTGCCAGCTCGATGAGCGCTTCCCGAGTTTCCCGCTTCAGCCGGTCCAGGCTGATTTCGGCACCCTCTTCGAGATGCGGGTCGAACGGCACCAGGCGCACCGCGCGGCAGCGCCGCGAGAAGTGATCGACCACTTTCTGCATGTCGACTTTGCCTGAGCGGGGCCGCACCGCGTTAATGACTGCGATCGAATTGCGGACCAGGTCCTCGTGGCCATGCGCGTCGAGCCAGTCCAGCGTCGCCGACGCGCTGCGCGCGCCGTCGATCGATCCCGAGCTGACCACGATCAAGGCGTCGGCCTTGTCCAGCACCGACGTCATCGCCGAATGCAGAAGGCCGGTCCCGCAGTCGGTGAGCACCAGTCCGTAGAACCGCTCCAGGATTTCCAGCGTCTGCGCGTAGTCGTCGGAGCTGAACGCATCCGACATCGCCGGATCGCTTTCCGAGGCCAGCACTTCCAGCCGGCTCGGGCCCTGTGAGGTGTAGCTGCGAACATCGCTGTAACGCTCGATGCCCTCGACGTCGCGCAACAGGTGGCGCACGGTGGCCGGCGTCTCCAACGGCACCTTTTGGCTCAGCGTGCCGCGATCGGGGTTGGCGTCCACGGCCACCACCCGGTCGCCGCGAATCGACGCGAAGGTCGCCCCCAGCGTGGCGGTGATGGTGGTTTTGCCGACGCCGCCCTTCAGCGAGAGCATCGCGATGCGGTAGCAACCCCGCAGCGGTCTGTTGACCTGCACGATCAGGTCGTTGTAGCGCATGATCCGTGGGCTTTCGCCCACGTTGATCAGCTGCCCCGACAAGAGGTACACCCACCGACGCCAGCCCTCCGACGGCGGCGGTTTGACCTGCCGCAACAGCGTGCTGGTGGATAGTTCCGGATACGGCGACGGCGGGTGCACTGCCTGCCGGTAGCCCGTGTTCGCCTGTGCGGCCGGCGGCTGTCCACCGACGAAGCCGCCGTAGCCCTGCGACGGCGAATCGACGACCCTCGGGAGTCCTTTGTGCGGCGTGGCCGCCCAGGCCCGTGGTTCGATGCGGGTCTCGGGGGGCGGCACGCCCCTCGTCTGCGCCTCGCTGAATCGCCGCTCGGTGCGGAACCCGGCAAACGCCCTGGTCGGCGGCTCGCTGGCCGGCGGAGGTGGCGGCTGCGGCGGCAGCTGGGTGGTCGGATGGTCTTCGTGACCATGCGATACCCCGACATTCTGCGTCGGATGCTCAGACACGTGCACTTCCCCTTGTTGCAACACTTGGGTCGCTTGTTGACGAACGGTCCTGTAACCGAACATATCGTGGCGCCGATCCGCCCCCCCGATGTCGGCCTAACCCACCCCAGCATAGGAGTGCAGGCCAACCGTCACCAGGTTGACGAAGAACAGGTTGAACACCATGGCCACGAAACCGACCACGTTGATCCAGGCCGCTTTCCTGTCCCGCCAACCCGCCGTCGACCGAGCATGCAGGTAGGCGGCGTAGACCACCCATGCAATGAACGCCACCGTCTCCTTGGGATCCCAGCCCCAATACCGGCCCCAGGCCTGCTCGGCCCAGATCGCGCCGAATATCACACCGAAACCGAACACCGGGAACGCAAAGATCGTGGTCCGGTACGCGATTCGGTCCAGCGTCTGCGCGTCCGGCAACCGCTGCACCATCCGGGCAAACGCACCCGGCGTATCCGGCTCGCCCAGCCGCGAAGTTCGCAGCAAAAACAGGATGCTGGCCACGCCCGCAACGAGGAACACCCCCGAACCCAGGCTCACCACCGACACATGGATGGGCAGCCAGTACGACTGCAGCGCCGGCATCACCGGTGCGGCGTTGGTGTAGAGCCAGCGCCCTGACACCGTCAGCAAAATCAGCACCGGCAGCAGCAGAAAAACCCACAGCGGACGGTACTGCGGTCGGCGCAACACAATCGCGCCCGCGACCAGGCCGCAGAAGCAGGTCAGATTGATGAACTCGTACATGTTGCCCCACGGCACCCGCACGGTCGCCAGACCACGGAGCACGATGCACAGCAGCAACAGGGCGATGCCGGCGTAGACCAGGATCAGCCCGGCCCGCCCGACGCGTTCGTCGAACGGCCGAGGTGGGACGTCCAGCACGACGCCCGGCGTTGCGCTGTCGGCGGCCACCGATCCGGCGCTGACCAGCAGACGCTCGGCAGCAAGGCCTGCGCGGCTGCGGGCATAGGCGAGTTCGACGGCCAGCAGCAACAAGGCGACGACCAGCACCACCACCGCGGATGTGAACGCCCAATCGGAATTGCGCGCCAGGCCGAGGTCGACGTGCGAGGTGTTCATTCGAGGCCCCTTCCGGTCCCGACGGGCTCGCTGACCGGCACTTCAAACCCGTCGATCAACCGGCCGGCTAGCCGTTCAAATTCATCGCCCCAGCCAGAGTTGTCCGTCCGCGCCAGGCCGCCTAGCTCGACGTTCACCGTACCGGCCGCGGTCGGTATGAGCCGGGCCCATACCCGCCGTCGGCGCACCAGCAGCGACACCACCAACCCGGCCATCATCGTGATGGCGAACACCAGGACCCAGATCTGCCCGGGGTCGTGTGAGACCTGCAGGTTGACGAACGGGACGGCGCCGTCGAAACGCACGACGGTGCCCGCCGCCGGGCCCCGATCGAGCCGCACACTGTCGCCGACCCGCAGGTTGATCCGTTTGACCCGGGTGAGCCGGTGCTGGTCGATAAGACGCGGATCCAGGGTGTACAGCGACTGCGGCCGGCCGGTGTCCAGTCCGGTGTCACCGGAATAGATGTCGACGGCGACCGCCGGGGCATTCAGCGCCGGAAAGCTCGACGACAGCAAGGTGCCCTCGAGCTGCTCTGTCGGCGCGAGCAGACCCTGGATGGCGATCTGGTGTTTGCGACGTTCGCCGGCGCCGGGATACGCCCCGGCCGGCGGGTCGATGCGCGCGACGCCCGACGACAACAGCGTTCGCGGGTTGTCGGGTCGCCACTGCACCGTCGAGGTGCGAGCCTGCCCGTCGGGGAAGGTCACGGTGAACGTCGGCGCATAGCCGTGGCCCTGCAAGTACACCCGGTTGCCGTCCACGCGCAGCGGGTGGTTGACCTCCAGCCGATAGCGTCGCCAACTGTCGTTGGCGAGGTCGCGCCCGGCCTGGTAGTCGATGTCGGCGGCGAACGACGTGGCCTGCCCGGACGCCAGGTAGCGCGCGTCAAAGTCCTTGACGCGCAAGCAGATCGGGTACAGCGACGTGCCGTCGACAGTGTTGCCGGCCCGAAACGAGTCGAATGCGGCGGGCGATGCCGAGCAGAAACCGGGACCGCCGTCGGCGATCACGACGACGTTGCCCTCGTAGCCGAACAACTTGCCGGCGGCGACCGCCACCAACAGACCCACCAGCGAGAAATGGAACACCAAGTTGCCGAATTCGCGGAGATAGCCCTTCTCGGCGGAGATTTCGATGGCGCCCTCAACAGTGCCGGCGCTGCGGGTGATCTTGCGCCAGCCCCGCAGCCGGCCGGCCAGCGCCGCCGCCAGCTGGTCGGGTTCGCCGGCGATCGTGGCGACGGCGTGCTTGGGCAACCGGGCCAGGTTGCGCGGAGCCGGCACCGGCCTGGCTCGCATGCTGCGGGCATGCTCGACGATCCGCGGCGTCAGGCAGCCCACCAGCGACACGAACAGCAGCGTGTAGATGGCGGTGAACCAGAAGCTGCCGAACACGTTGAACGCCTGCAGTCGATCAAGCCACGGCCCGATCACCGGGTGGGCGGCCAGGTAGTCGGCGACCTTGCCGGCGTTGAGGCTACGTTGCGGTAGCAGCGCGCCGGGCACCGCGCCGAGAGCCAGCAGGAACAACAGCACCAGCGCGGTGCCCATGGAGGTCAGCGCGCGCCAGGTGTTGCGGGTCAAGGCAATTAGCCGGGTCAAATCGGCAACCTCACGTCGGATACGAATGCGTCGCGCAGCCAGGATATGAAGTCGTTCCACACGCCGCTGACCAGCGCGACGCCGACCGCGATCAGCAGCACGCCGCCGAAAATCTGTAGCGCTCTGGTGTGCCGGCGCAGCCAGTCGAGGCCGGCGACGGCTGCCGCCGAGCCAAAGGCCAACAGCACGAACGGGATGCCCAGGCCCAGGCAGTAGGCGATCGTCAAAACGATCCCGCGGGCCACACTCGCACCGTCGGTAGCCGAAGCGACGGTGATCACCCCGGTCAGCGTCGGCCCCAGACACGGCGTCCAACCCAGTGCGAACACCGCACCCAGCAGCGGCGCTCCGGCCACCGTCGACAACTGCCGCGGCGCGAACCGAACCGAACGCTGCAGCGCCGGAACGTATCCCACGAACGCCAGACCCATCACGATGGTCAGCGCGCCGCCTACCCGCTGCAACACCAGCTGATCGGTGATCAAGGTGGTGGTCATGCCCAGCACGGCGACCGTGCCCAGCAGGAACACCAGGGTGAACCCGGCGACGAACAATGCCGCCGATCCGGCGACCCGCCACCGCGCCGCGGGTGGTGCCTTGAGTGCACCGGGCTGCGGCTGCTCGTCGACACCGACCACCGCCGCCAGATAAGACAGATAGCCCGGGACCAGCGGCACCACGCACGGCGACGCGAACGACACCAGCCCGGCCAGCAGGCACACCGCCAACGCCACCAATATTGGCCCGGCAGCGGCGATTTCGGTGAAGCCGGTCATTGCGCTCTCGGTGGTGCCGGCCGCTCGGCGGGTTCGGACGCGAGTCGCTGGACCACGGGCTGCAGGTCCGCGGCGAGCAGCTCACGCAGGAAGACCGCCGCGACCCGGTGGCTGCGGTCAAGCACCAGTGTGGACGGGATGACGGTGGTGGGGTACTTGCCGCCGAACGCGATCATCGTGCGCATCGCCGGGTCGTAGATCGACGGGAACGTCACGTTGCGGTCTTCGACGAAGTCGACGGCGGCCTGGCGGTTGTTGTCGCGGACGTCGATGCCCAGCAGCGTGACGCCGTCGGCGCCTGTCGCGTTGTAAACCTGCTGCAGCTGGGCCACTTCGGCGCGGCATGGCCCGCACCACTGGCCCCATACATTGATCACGACGACCTTGCCGGCGAAGGGGCCGGCGGGATCGTCGACCGACAGGGTGCGCGACGGGTCCAACAGGTCGGAGCCGGCGACCGGTCCGGGCCGGCCGCGGTGGCCGGGCGGGTCGTAGTAGATGTCAGTTTTGCCACCGGGAGCGACGAATTCGAAGGTGCCGCCCTGAGCGACCGCGTCGTCGCCGCTGGAGCAGCCGACCAGCAGGCCGGCCACCGCGGTCGCGACGAACGCCAGCCGCCGCATGGTCAGCCGCCCGCCGGCTCGCTGTACAGCACGTCGACCAGCCGCTCGCCGTCGTACACCAGCGACGTCACCGACGCGACCGCGCACTGGCGGCGCCGTGGATCGTGCCAGAGCCGCTTGCCGGTCAGGTACAGCCGTTCGGTCCACACCGGCAGCTGGTGGCTGACGCACACCGCCTCATGACCGGCGGCGCGCGCACGAGCCTTGTCGACCGCGGTCGTCATGCGCGCCGCGACCTGCTTATACGGCTCACCCCAGGACGGGGTGAACGGGTTGCGCAGCTGCCACCAGAACCGTGGGTCGCGCCAGGCGCCGTCACCGGGGCCTAACCGCTTGCCTTCGAAGAAGTTTGCCGACTCGATCAGGTCGGGGTCGGTGTCCACCGTCAGGTCGTGACCGGCGGCGATGGGCGCGGCGGTCTCCTGCGCCCGCTGCAGCGGGGAGGCGATGACCGCGACGATGTCGCGATCGGCCAGCGCATCGGCCACCGCTCGGGCTTGTCGGGTTCCCTTGTCGGACAAGCGGAATCCGGGCAGCCTGCCATACAGCACACCCTCGGGGTTGTACACCTCGCCATGGCGCACCAGGTGGATTCGGGTCTCTTCGGCCATCAGGGCTTGCTCTCCTTGGCTGCGGCAGCGGCCGCCGGCAGCGCCTCGGCGATTCGGGCGAAGGCAGCGTCGTCGAGCGCCGCCGAGACGAACCACGCCTCGAAGGCACTGCACGGCGGGTAGACACCGCCGTCCAGCAGGGCGTGGAAGAAGGACGGGAAGCGCCACATCTCGCTGGCCCGCGCCGACGCGAAATCGGTTACCGGCGCCTCGCCGAAGAACACGCTGAGCATATTGCCTGCCCGCGGAATCTGATGCGGCACACCAGCATCCGTGAGCGCCTCGGATAGCAGGCCGGCTAGCCGGTCGGCGTTGACATCCAGCGCCGCATACACCGCGTCGTCGGCGGCCCGCAACGTCGCCAGGCCGGCGGCCATCGCCACCGGATTGCCGGACAGCGTGCCGGCCTGATACACCGGCCCCAACGGCGCCAGCCGTTCCATCACCTCAACGCGCCCGCCGAACGCCGCTGCGGGCAGCCCGCCGCTCATCACCTTGCCGAAGGTGAACAGGTCGGCGTTCACCGGATCGATTCCGTACCAACCGCTTCGGCTGACCCGAAACCCGGTCATCACCTCGTCGACGATGAGCAGCGCGCCGTGCGCGGCGGTGGTCTCGCGCAGCGCCGCGTTGTAACCCGGCGCGGGCGGAACAACGCCCATGTTGCCGGGGCTGGCCTCGGTGATCACCGCCGCGATCTGGTCGCCGAATCGGGCGAAACTCTGCTGCACTGCCTCAATATCGTTGTACGGCAACACAATCGTGTCGGCCGCGGTGGCGCCGGTGACGCCGGGTGACGACGGCAGGCCCAACGTCGCGACCCCGGAGCCGGCGTCGGCGAGCAAGGCGTCGACGTGGCCGTGGTAGCAGCCGGAGAACTTGACGACCTTGGCGCGGCCGGTAAAGCCGCGGGCCAGTCGCACCGCGCTCATGGTGGCCTCGGTGCCGGAGTTGACCAGACGTATCCGCTCCACCGGTGCCACCCGGTCGATGATCTCGGTGGCCAGTTCGGTTTCGGCGGGTGTCGGCGCTCCGAACGACAGCCCGGTGGCGGCGGCCTTGGCGACGGCGTCCACCACCGACGGGTGGGCGTGCCCCAAAATCATCGGCCCCCACGAGCAGACCAGGTCGACGTACCGGTTGCCGTCGGCGTCGGTGAGCCAGCAGCCGTGGGCCTCGGTGATGAATCGGGGGGTGCCGCCGACCGCCTTGAAGGCCCGCACCGGTGAGTTCACCCCGCCGGGAATGACCGCGCAGGCGTCATCGAACAGCTTCGCCGAGATCGCCGTGCCTGTTCCGTACACGTACACAAGTGTCCCAGCCGCTGGGAGTGCCTTCACTACAGGGTGTAGTTGTTGCGCATCGACGTCAGTCGGGCGGCAGCAAGACCCCCGACCATGGCGGAAGGCCGCGGAAGTCGGTCGCTGGCCGCGCCTCGCACGCAAGCCGCCGTTCCTCAGCTTCGATGGCGGCGGCCTTGGCGTCGATTGCCGCCTGCTCGTATGCGCGGCGGTCGAAGTCGGCGACGATGAGCCTGCCCATGCGGATCCACCACTCGACGACTGACTCGTCGTCGCTGGCTTCAGCACCGGCGACCACGACCGAATGCAGCCCTTTCAGTTCGGCGGCGTCGAGCCATGCGAGCGGGCCGCACGGTTCAAAGTCGATGACGTCGACGGGTGCGCCGCTCTTCACTGACGCAAGCCGGACTAGCAGGGCGTCGGACACCGACGCGGCCCACCGCGCCAAACCTGCGTGCCGCGACAGCGACAGCTGCTCACAGACGCCGAGCAGCGTGGAGGTGGCCTCTTCGGGCAGATCGTCAACGGGCGGATGGGTCATCGTTTTCCTCCTCCTGAAGTATTCGACGCGGGCGTCGTCTTGGCTTGGAGTGGGCCACACCAAGGTGAAGTGTCCCGGCGCCTGTGTTCGGTTAGGTTGCCGACGTGGGCAAGTTGCGAGTCAGCGCCGATGACGTTCAGGCCACGGCCGCCTACTACCAGGCGTCCGCAGGCATGCTCGCCGGCGGCACGTTAACCGGTGCTGGGCGGTCGTTTCAGCCCAGCGCGGCAGCGGTGCAGGCAGTGCACGCCGGTGCGGCAATGACGCGGGCGGCGCTTTCGGCGCGGGCGGCGGCTACCGGGGTCAGGGTCACTGAAGCGAATGCGCGCTATCTCCAGAACGAGGCCGAATCAGCGACCAAGCTCCACGCGGTGTGCCCACAGGCGGTGTAGATGGACGTGGGCACCCCGCTGCCGACCCTGTCGCAGATACGGAACTGGGACACCGAGCACCTGAGTCATGCGGCCGACGAGTGGGAGGCCGAGGCGGAGCGGTGGGAGACCGAATACGAGCAGAACTACCAGCGTCTTGCCGCGACCGACTGGCAAGGGCAGGGCCGTGCAGCCGCGTTGGAGCGCGCCGGGCTTGACCTGGTGAAAGTCCGCGGCCCTGCCTGGCAGCTTCAGGAGGCGGCGACCGCTGCCCGTTACGGGTTTGCTCAACAAAACGGTGCCAAACAGTGGGCGTTGGACGCCGTTGCCGACGCGGAGCAAGCCGGTTTCAGCCCAACAGAAGACCTGTCGGTCGCCGATCGCCAAATCGGCGGCAGCGCCGCAACACGGGCCGCGCGGCAAGCCGAGGCCCAAGCCCTGGCCGCCCAAATCCGGCATCGCGCCGCGCTGCTGGTCGTTAGCAATCAGGAGGTCGCCACCAAAATCACGGCCGCCGCCGGCAACATCGGCGAATTCAGCTTCGACGAGCCCACTGGCGTCGCGGCCACGCCATCGGCGCAGCAAAACAACGGGATTCAATTCGTCGACAACAAGACTTGGAAGCAAGACCCGCCACCACCACGGCCCCACCCGGATCTGCCTCCCGAGGGTGTTCGCCCTCCCGTTGCGGGCGAGCTGACACCGGGGCCAGCAAGTCAATCGAGAGCACGGCGTTTTGGCGGCCGGAGTCTCTGGGACCAAAACGGGGGCGAGTGGCGGTATTTTCCGGGTGACGAATACCGAAATCCCCATTGGGACTACAACCCGCACGACCGGAACAACCCCGAATGGGAAAACATTCCTATCGGAGGTCGTCAGCCCCACAAAGAAATGCCCGGCTCGCCGGCGCCGCAGTTCCCTCCGATGGACATGCCCGACCCGCCGGCCGCGCCGACTCCGATATATACGCCACCACCTGGAGGGCCAATCATTAACTTGCCACCGATCTCACACGACGACGCCGCCAGAGCCGGCACAGCGACGGGGTTGACCGGTATCGCGGGAATTTTGGCCTGGCTTGCCTTGATCCTTGAACAAAACTGACGCCGACCGACCAACCACAATGACACCAACGATCTCAGTGACGCCGTCCACGACGCATTCGTCAGTACCATGGCCGCAGCAGAGCGGGACGTCTGTGCCGCCGGTCTCCCGAGAACAGGCGATCTTTCACCCCCGGAAAGGAGGGAAATGGCCATCTTTCGGGTAGGTTTCTTTCCAGATTTTCTTTGGGGTGATGATGTGGTTCTCGTAGGTGCGGATCGGGATGGAATGCGAATGTTTCAATCCGCGGTGCGATCGGCACTTGACAACGGGGCGGCGAGCTTTGAATTCGATCCAATTAAGCATCACGTCCTGCGGCAAGACGGTGCAGCTGACGTCGAACTGGGATCGCAGACTGTTGTGTGGCGGTTCGATGGTGCGCACCTGGCAGAGATGCTCAATTTGATCGAGCCATTGGTCGATATCATAAAGCCGGCTCATAATTACTTCGACGACTTAAATGACCCGGACGCAACGCTGATGCTCTCTGTCGATGAATACGTAAGCGGCGGTCCGTTCGCGAAGTATCCGCACGGTTTGCCGGTGCCACCCTCGGAAGATTAGGTGCGGACCCGTTCCGCGCGCTTGGAACAATCAACTGATGAGCAGGCAATCGGCCCGCGAGGTCGCACTCGCCAGCATCGGAGCCGTCCGCGACGACCCGGGTGGGCGGCTGGCCCTGATGCGCAGCCAATACCGGGTCCCACCGGACGTCGACCGCGGCTATCTTCCCTACCGCCAAGCGGCGTCGGCATTCATGCGATGGCAGCTGCGGCGAGGGCTTCTCAACCCGGTCGACTCGCCAAGACCGGGAAGTCCATGGTGGCGCGCTATCAACGAGCGCCTGCTCTGCGACGGCGGCGAAGCCCGTGCCCTGGCCTTCGACCATCCCGGGCCGCCGAGCTCGCCGACGGTCGCCGCCTGGCTGGAGTTCATTCGACGTCCCAGCGCCGCGCGCTGGTATCGGGCGCACAACATGAGCGTCGTCGGTGGGTATCTCGAACACGAGCACCTGGCGGCGCGCGAAGGCCGGATCGAACGCTTCTTCATCAACGTGGTGCTGGCTCGGGTTCTCTACACCCACGCCATGGTCGCCGCGCCGCGGCTGGCACTGGCCTGGCTGGCCCCCGCCGGCCGGTTACTCGGCGATCCACGGCTGGGCATGACCGGCATGTTCCTCTCGCTTTCGCGAGTGCTGCCCGATCGCTATCCCCTCGGCGACGACATCGCGCCCTACGCGCAGCTCGAACACGGACTCGGGCATCTGCTCGATATCGGCGTCATCACCCCCCGGGTGGAACGCCTGTACGCGTGGTCGGCCAGTGAACTCGGCACTCCGGGGCTACGACAGCTGCTGTCCGGCCAAACGCCGTGCTACGCCTGGCCCGCGACTGATCAGCAGCCGTGGAATCCGGCTCCGTCACGGCTGGCCCGGCTGTCAAGAAGGCTTTTGCCGGTCACGCCTTCCCTTCGGTGAGCGCGAACACCGGATGGTCGGCGGGGTCGGGCAGTTTGCGAAAGTATCCGTCGACGGCCCGGCCCGCCTTTTTCTGGTAGGCGGTCAGGATGGGCTGGCGCTGCGCAGTAGGGGTTTCGCTCGCGAGGTAAGTCACCGCGCCGGTTTTCGTGGTCAGAGTGACGGTGGGTTCGGCACGGACGTTTTTGACCCACTGCGACTCGCCGCGAGTGGATACCAGATACCGGGTGCCGTCGACGTTCACGGTGACGACGGGAATCTGTTGCGGCTCCTTGCTGCCCCGCTTGGTGATCGTGAGGGTTTCGCTATTGCTGATACCGGTGGCCATCGCGATCCGGTTGAAGACCTTGACGGTGAACCATGGAGGCTTGAGGTAGGCCATGAGGTAAGAGTTTGATGGCAGCGTGCAACTACCGCAACGTCTCGCCCGGTTCAATCGACACGTCACCAACCCCATTCAACGGACGTGGGCCGGTTGGGCCCCATCGTTCGGCATTCTCGAACACGCCGGCCGGCGCTCCGGCAAGCCGTACCGCACGCCGTTGACGGTGTTCAATGCCGACGTCGACGGCAAGCCGGGCGTAGCGATCCTGTTGTTCTACGGTCCGGACCGCGACTGGTTGAAAAACCTCAACGCCGCCGGCGGCGGGCGGATGCGACGGCACGGCAAGACCTTCGGCGTCAGCAGCCCGCAGACCGTGACCAAGGCGGAGGCGGCATCGCACGTCAGCGGCGCGGCGCGGCCGGTCTTCGGCAGATTGCCGTTCGAGCAGGCGGTCCTGCTGACCAAGACCGGTTAAGCGCCTGGCCATCCGGCCATTCGAAGAGTTACTTGCAGGACGGTCCGGCAGGGGGCTGCGCCGAGCGCGGGACGAACATGGCCTGGATCGCTGAACAATCGCAACCCACCGCAAGCTCGGGTGGGCGCCGAAAAGGGGCTTGCGGTCAGGCGTCAAGGTTTTCGACGTGTCGCCGCGTTCGGCGCCGGCTCACCCTCGGCCGCGGCCCTCCCGCGCCGCCACTTGCCAACGAAGTACAGCGCGACCACCACGGCCCAGGACAGCAGGCCGAGCCAAAACTGGACCCGCGCGCCGCGGTCGAACGCCATTTGCACCAGCACGGCGACGATCGCGACCAGCGTCACGATCGACAGCACCGGGAAGAACCACATTTGGACCCGCAATTTTTCCGGCGGCGTCTTGACTCGTAAAACGATCTGCGACAACGCAATCAGCAGGTAGACGAATAGCACGATGGCGCCCGACGAGTTGAGCAGGAAGATAAACACCGTTCCCGGAGCAATGCCCGACATGATGACGCACAGG
>NZ_DATMLH010000279.1:0-39804 GCF_035570115.1 Mycobacterium sp. | reverse complement strand
GAATAAGCCTTCGTCGGTGAGCCGGGCGATTTCGGTGTGGACGGTGTCGCTGGTGCCGACTTCGACGCCGAGATGGTTGAGGGTGCCACCATGGCCGGGGTTTTCCAGCAGCACAAGCTTGAGGGGCGGTTCGACGACTGCGAAGTTGGCGTAGCCGGGTTTCACTTTGGCTGGCTCGGTGTTGAACAGTTTGGAGTAGAACGTGATTGCCTCGTCGAGGTCATCGACGTTGAGGGCCAGTTGAACACGCGACATGGTGATTCCTTTCTCGGTGACGCAGGATTTAGGTCGGGATGAGTTCTGCGATTAGGGCTTGGACTCGGTTGGCGATGTCGTCGCGGATGGCGCGGACCGTGTCGAGTGGTTGGCCGGCGGGATCGGGCAATTTCCAATCCCGGTAGGACACCCCGGGGAAGTAGGGGCAGGTGTCACCACAGCCCATAGTGATCACGACGTCGCTGGATTGCACCGCGTCGCCGTCAAGGATCTTCGGGGTCGCGGCGGTGATGTCGACGCCGAGTTCGGCCATCGCCGCGACAGCGACGGGGTTGATCTGGTCGGCGGGTTCGGTTCCCGCGGAACGAACCTCGATGCGATCTCCGACCAGATGGGTCAGCAGCCCGGCGGCCATCTGCGATCGGCCTGCGTTGTGGACGCAGACGAACAGGACACTGGGTTTGTCGGCCATTAGCAGCCACTCCGTACGGATTGACCTATGGAGGCTGCGGGAAAGACTCGCGCGCGCAGGGCCAGCGACACGTACACCAACCCCACCAGCACGGGGACTTCGATCAGCGGGCCCACGACGCCGGCCAGGGCTTGACCGGACGTGGCGCCGTAGGTGGCGATCGCCACGGCGATAGCGAGTTCGAAGTTGTTGCCAGCGGCGGTGAATGCCAGCGTTGCGGTGCGGGCATACCCCAGCCGCAGCCCCACCCCGAGGGCGTATCCGCCGGCCCACATGATCGCGAAGTAGGCCAGCAGCGGCAGCGCGATGCGGGCGACATCCCAAGGACTGGTAGTGATCTGGTGGCCTTGCAGGGCAAACAGGATGACGATCGTGAATAACAAGCCGTAGAGAGCCCACGGCCCGACACGCGGCAGGAACCGCTCTTCGTACCAGACACGGCCCTTGGCTTTCTCGCCGATGCGACGAGACAGGTATCCGGCAGCCAGGGGGATGCCCAGGAAGATGAGCACGGATTTAGCGATCTGCCACGGCGACACGTCGATGCCAGTTTGGGCCAGGTGAAGCCAGCCGGGCAGCACCGACAGGTAGAACCAGCCCAGGACCGCGAACATGACGACCTGGAACAGGGAGTTGAGGGCGACCAGGACGGCGGCGGCCTCGCGGTCCCCGCACGCGAGGTCGTTCCAAATGATGACCATGGCAATGCAGCGGGCCAGCCCGACGATGATCAGCCCGGTGCGGTACTCGGGCTGATCCGCCAACAGCAACCAAGCCAGCGTGAACATCACCGCTGGCCCCACCAGCCAGTTCAACACCAGCGAAGACACCATGAGTTTGCGATCGGCGGTGACCTCACCAAGCTGGTCGTAGCGGACCTTGGCTAGCACTGGATACATCATCACCAGCAGGCCAACCGCGATCGGGAGCGAAATCCCGTCGACCTCAACGGCACTTAACACCCCGCCGAGGCCGGGAATCGAACGACCTAGCAGCAGACCGGCGCCCATTGCGACCCCGATCCACACCGGCAGAAACCGATCCAGTGTGGAAAGCCTGGCCGCCAAAACATCCGTTGTGCGGGTCGAGGTCATGGGCAGCACTGCTGCGATGTCTCGATGACCCGGTCATTGACATTTAGCACCGACGAAAGCTGTTGCAGCACAGCGGGAATCACCCAGTAATAGACCCAAGTTCCGCGTCGCTCGCAGTCCAGCAGCCCGGCCGAACGCAGCATCTTGAGGTGATGGGAGATCGTCGGCTGCGAGACATCAAAGCTTGACGAAATCTCACACACGCACGCCTGACCACCCGGATGGCTGGCGATCAAGCTCAACAGCCGCAGCCGCACCGGATCACCCAGCGCCTTGAACATCGCCGCCAGCGCGACAGCCTGCGGCTCGCCCAAGGCGGCCACCCCCAAACCCGGGCAACACCCCACCATGGGTTGATTCGACACTCTTCTATATAAACAGATATCGAATTAAGATGCTAGGCGACAGGGAAAGTGGACTGACCCAATCCAAATGATGGGCACAGCGAAGAAAGGTGTGACCGTGACAGAACAGCTGCCACCGGCCGTGGGCCGGCGTCACCTTCTCGGGACCTCGATGTCCGCAGCCGGTGTTATCGCCCTAGCGGCATGCGGCAGCGCGCCACCCAAGCCCAGCGCAGCCCAGCCCGGCCCACCCTCGGACGAGGAGGTGCCAGTCACGCCACCCGAGGATTTGATGCGCGAGCATGGAGTACTCAAGCGCATCTTGCTCGTCTATCGAGAAGGGATCCGCCGCTTGCAGGCCGGCGAGCAGGATCCGGCTCAAGCGCTCAACTCGGGCGCTGGGATTATTCGAAGTTTCATCGAGGACTACCACGAACACCTGGAAGAGCAGTACGTCTTTCCTAAGCTCGAACAGGCAGGCAAACTCACCGACATCACCACCGTGTTGCGTACCCAGCACCAGCGCGGCCGCGTGCTCACGGACCGGGTCCTCGCTGCCACCACCGCAGCGGCTGCGCTCGATCAGCCTGCGCGACAAGCCCTGGTGCAAAACATGTCGGCCTTCATCCGGATGTATGAGCCGCACGAGGCACGCGAAGACACCGTCGTTTTCCCCGCGTTGCGTGACGTGATGCCCGCTAAGGAGTTTCGCGACCTGGCCGAGACCTTCGAAGACGAGGAGCACCGGCGGTTCGGTCAGGCCGGCTTTCAGGGGGTCGTCGATCAAGTCGCCGATATCGAAAAAAGCCTCGGCATCTACGACCTGAGCCAGTTCACCCCGACTCAGTAGGCAGCTCGCCCGCCGCGGAGTGATACTGTGCGGAGCCCTGAGCTGGACTGACGTTGTGGTCCCCACGCCCCTGGACTTGACCCAGCTAACATGGCATCCAGCGCCCCCGTGAGCACACAGCGGCCCACCGATAAATACACCGAAGGAAATGGCTCATGACGAGCACCCAAGCGAGTGCCGCTATCGGGCTGGCTAGTTCGGGTGACGTGGCGCCATGACGATCACAGCGCTCGGTGTTCCTCTGGTAGCGCGCCGTGCTGAGGGCTCCGCGACCGCGCCCCCGTCGACGGGTCCGTTGGTGGACAGCTACGGCCGCCACGCGACTGATCTGCGGGTGTCCCTGACCGACCGCTGCAATCTACGCTGCACCTACTGCATGCCCGCCGAGGGTCTGCCGTGGTCGCCCGCCGACCAGCTGCTGCACCCCGACGAAATCATCAGGCTGGTGCGCTTAGCCGTGGCCCGGCTAGGCATAACCAGGGTGCGGTTCACCGGTGGAGAACCGTTGCTGGCCAAGCACCTTGACGACATTATCGTCGCCACGGCCGCGCTGCGGCCGCGGCCGGAGCTCGCGCTTACCACCAACGCAGTTTTGTTGGCCGACCGTGCCGAGGCGTTGGCGCGGGCCGGCCTGAACCGGGTGAACGTGTCGTTGGACAGCGTGGATCAGCGGCATTTCGCGGCGATCACCCGCCGTGACCGGCTGGCCGATGTGCTGGCCGGCCTGGCCGCCGCGCACGCCGCGGGTCTGCGACCGGTGAAGGTGAATGCCGTGCTGGACCCGCTCACCGGCCTCGACGATGCGGTGTCGCTGGTGCGGTTCTGCCTCGGCCACGACTACCAGTTGCGGATCATCGAGCAGATGCCGCTGGATGCCGGACACGAATGGCGCCGCGAGGCTACGGTCACCGCGGACCAAGTGCTGGCGCAGCTACGACGTCATTCGTTCACGCTGGAACCCGATCGGGCGCCGCGGGGCTCGGCGGCAGCCGAGTTGTGGCGCATCACCGACCGAAAGACTGGACGCACCGGCAAGGTCGGAATCATCGCGTCGGTGTCGCAACCCTTCTGCTCGAGCTGTGACCGCACCCGGTTGACCGCCGACGGGCAGCTCCGCAGTTGCCTGTTCGCCAACGAGGAGACCGACCTGCGGGGGCTGCTGCGCAGCGGCGCCGACGACACCGCGATCGAGGCGGCGTGGCGGACGACGATGTGGGGCAAACCAGCGGGTCACGGCATCAACGACCCGAACTTCGTCCAGCCGGCGCGGCCGATGAGCGCGATTGGCGGCTGACGTGACGGCTGAGACGATCACCGTGCGGTATTTCGCGGCGGCGCGTGCTGCCGCAGGATCCGATTCCGAGCGGCTGACCATACGTTCCGGTGCCACGGTTGCCGAGCTGGTCGACGGGCTGGGGGGCCGCAGCCAGGAACTCGCCCGCGTGCTGGTCCGGTGCTCTTTTCTATGCGACGGTGTGGCGGTTCGGGACCAAGCTCACCTGCTGCAGGCGGGGAACACGATCGACGTGCTGCCGCCGTTCGCCGGAGGATAGACAGCGGCGTCCTCACTTAGGCCGAGCCCACCCACTCGTCGGTTCCGTCGGCGAAGATTTGGCGTTTCCACACCGGCAACCGCTCCTTGATGGCGTCCACCAGCTCCGCGCAGGTGGCGAATGCCGCCTGGCGATGGTCGGCGGCGACCGCGGCGACCAACGCCGCTTCGCCGATCTGGAGTACGCCGATCCGGTGGCTGGCCGCAATGGCCCGCGTCCCAGCGGACTGCGCGGCGACGTCGGCCACCACTTCGGCGAGGACATCGGCGGCCGACGGATGCGCGGAGTATTCCAGCTTCACCACGCGGCGTCCGTTGTCGTGGTCGCGGATCATGCCGACGAACCCCACAACGGCTCCCGCCGCCTGATGGCTCACCAGTTCCTGATGTTCGGCGAGCGAAATCGGCTGATCGGTCAGCGCCGCACGCACGACCAGACACTCCACAGAGACCAACTATATTTAGTGATTCCATGCGGTCGGTCGAGGAGCATCAACGCGTTGTTGTCGGGCTGATTGCTGCCCGGCCCGCCATCGCCGCCGAACTGGCCGACGCCGAGGGCCGGGTTGTGTCCGACGATGTGACCGCGACGGTGTCGCTGCCGGTTTTCGACAACTCCGCAATGGACGGTTACGCGGTGCGTGCCGACGAAATAGCATCAGCGGCCTCGGACCATCCGGTGAAATTGCCTGTGGCCGAAGATATTCCGGCCGGTCGCATCGACATCCCCAGGCTCGAGCCGGGGACGGCCCATCGCATCATGACCGGAGCGCCGATCCCGGCCGGAGCGACGGCCGTAGTGCCCGTCGAGGCCACCGACGGGCGGACCGATGTGGTGACGATCAACGCGCCCAGCGCCGAGGGGCGCCACATCCGCCGCGCCGGCGAGGACGTCGCCGCCGGCACCATCGTGTTGCGAGCCGGGCAGGTGGTCACGCCGGCGGTGGTTGGACTGGCCGCGGCACTGGGGCTGTACCAGCTGCCGGTGATCCCGCCGCAGCGGGTCCTGGTGATTTCCACCGGATCGGAGCTGGTGTCGCCGGGTACGCCGCTGCGGCCGGGGCAGATTTACGAATCCAACTCGGTCATGCTGGCCGCCGCCCTCCGGGAGACCTGTGCCGAGGTGGTCGCGGCCGCGACAGTGAGTGATGACGTCGCCCAGTTCACCGCAGTGCTGGACCGATACGCTGCAGAGTCGGATCTGATCATCACCAGCGGCGGCATCAGCGCAGGTGCCTACGAGGTGGTCAAGGACGCGTTCGGCCGAGTCGGCGATCAGGGCGTGGAGTTCGTCAAGGTGGCGATGCAGCCGGGCATGCCGCAGGGCACCGGCCGGGTGGCGGGCACGCCCATCGTCACCCTGCCCGGTAATCCGGTCAGTGCGCTGGTGTGCTTCGAGGTGTTCATCCGTCCGGCGCTGCGCTCAGCCATGGGGCTGTCGGCTCCCGAACGGCCGCGCCGATCCGCCGTGCTGACCGAGACGTTGACCTCATCGGCCGGTAAGCGCCAGTTTCGCCGCGGAATTTTCGATGCCTCCGCCGGCACCGCGGTCAGCCACGGCCCGCCGGGGTCACACCATGTGCGGTTTCTGGCGTCGGCGAACTGCCTGCTCGACATTCCGGCAGAGGTCACGGAACTGGCAGCTGGTTCGCAGGTGCAGATTTGGGATCTCAGCTAGCGCGGACCTGTCAGAATGGCACGCGTGGCTGATGCGGGTCCGCTTTCGCACATCGACGATCAGGGCGCGGCTCACATGGTCGACGTCACCGAGAAGGCCGCCTCCAAACGCACCGCAGTTGCCGCAGGCTCGCTGCGGACCTCCGCGCAGGTGGTGCAGTTGATCGCGGAGGGCGGACTGGCCAAGGGCGATGCACTGGCCACCGCGCGGGTTGCCGGAATTCTGGCCGCCAAACGCACCAGCGACCTGATTCCGTTGTGTCATCAGTTGGCCTTGACCGGCGTCGACGTCGATTTCACCGTCGGTGAGACGGACGTCGACATCACCGTGACGGTCCGCAGCACCGATCGCACCGGGGTGGAGATGGAGGCGCTGACCGCGGTGAGCGTTGCGGCCCTCACGCTGTACGACATGATCAAAGCGGTGGACCCGGCTGCGCGCATCGACGACATTCGGGTGATACGGAAGGATGGCGGCCGGCACGGGTCGTGGGTGCGGTGTTAGCAGACCGGTCCGCGCACATCATCATCGCCTCGACCCGCGCGGCGGCCGGGGTCTACCACGATCGATGCGGGCCGCTAATCTCCGAATGGCTTGCGCAGCGTGGCTTCTCGTCGGCAGAGCCGGTGCTGGTCGGTGACGGCGGACCGGTGGGCCAGGCGCTACGCGACGCCATCGCCGACGGTGTCGACGTGGTGATCACCTCCGGTGGCACCGGCATTTCGCCGACCGACGACACCCCGGCCCAGACCACGGCGGTGCTCGACTACGAGATTCCCGGGCTGGCCGACGCCATCCGGCGTTCCGGTTTACCGAAGGTGCCGACGTCGGTGCTTTCCCGTGGCGTCTGCGGGGTGGCCGGGCGGACCCTGGTGGTCAACCTGCCGGGTTCACCGGGCGGGGTGCGCGACGGTCTCGGGGTGCTTGCCGACGTGCTGGACCACGCGCTGGACCAAATCGCCGGTAAAGACCACCCCCGATAAACCAAATCAGAAGTGCCCCAACGAGGGCGACGGCGAGGTTGCTGAGAAAACCGGTGATCCCGACCGCGAGGGCCAGCGCCCAATGCCACGGTCCCCGCAGGTCTTTGAGCAGGGCGATGTGCAGCAAGCCGGCGACGGTCAGCAGGCCTGCCAGAATCGGCACCGGGAACCCGGCCAGCGCAGCGGTCAGCGTCGCTCCGGTCGCGAGCGCAAGCGCGATCAGCACGCTGCCCAACATGATGGGTGCCCCACCGCTGCGGGCACCGAAGCTGCGATGCGCGGTCATCCCCCCGGCGCCGTGACACACCGGCATGCCGCTGATCGCGCCGGCGAAAAGGTTGGCCAAACCGAGAGTGATTGCCAGCCGCCCTGGCCGCACCCGGCGGGCGGCATCGCCGAAGTAGGCGCGGGCCGTGTCCGCGGTGGCCAAACACGAGTTGGCGAAGGACAACGGCAACTGGGGCAGCACCAGGGCGACAGCCGCGGCGGAGAACGCGGCCCAACCCAGGTGCGGGGTGTGCACCGCCGACGGGCCGAGGCGGAACGAGCCGTGGAAGGTCAACACCATCGCCACTAGGGCAATCACCAGGAAGACCAGGGTGATCTGGTGGCGCCGCAACAACAATGCCGCAGCGATCACGACCACGGTGACAATCCCCAGCCACCAGATCGAGTGCCGGTGGTCGGTGAACGCCTTCGGCGGCGCGGACACCAGTTTCCAGGCCAACTGACAAAACAGCAGTCCCACCGAGAGCTGGATCCCCCGAATGATCGGTTGCGGGAACACTTTTGCGACCCAATCCAACAGACCCGATGCCCCGAGCGTCAGAAAGATGACGCCCATCAGCAGGGCACCCGCGGCGATGTCGTCGGCGCCGAAACCGTGCGCGATCGCGATCGCTCCGAAGGCCTTCAACGGCTGTACCGGCACCGGAAGCCGGTACACCAGGCCGGCCACCACGTACAACAGTCCGGCCGGCAGCAGCACCGCCGTCGGCATGAGACCGTTCTTCACGATCAGTGCCACCGCGATCGGCACCAGCACTCCCAGATCGCCTACCGCTCCGGCCAATTCGGCCCGGTCGAACCGAAACGAGCCCTCACCCGACTTCGGCAGCTCATCGACAACAGTCATCGGAATTCCGCGATCACCTTGGCGAAGGTCTCGGCGTGGTGTTCCTGCACGGTGACGGATGTCAGCCCGTAGGTTTCGCGGTAGCCGCGCAACGTGTCGGCGATGTCGCGGGGCGATCCGCTCAGCACGGCGGGCAGTGCCAGCAACTGCTCGTCGGACAGGTCGGGCGCATACCTCCGGGTCATCGACAGGTCGGGTTTCCCGGAACTGTCTGACACGCCGGTGATCGCCAGGTTCAACTGGAGATCGGCAAACCGGTCACCGGCGGCGGCGCGGACTAACTCGATGCGTTCGGCGAGCGCATCGCCGGCTCCGCGGTCGTTGGCACCCGTCAGGCCGATGATGTCGGCATGCTGGGCTGCGATCGTCAGCAATCGATTTCCGTTGCCGGCGATCAGGATTGGCACGCTGGGCAGGTGCTTCTTCAAGTAAGTGGTGACGTGCTCGAGGTAGTCGACGCGTTGCCCGGCGCTCGGGTACGGCAGCTCGGCGGCCTCGAATTCCTCCCGCACGTAACCCGCGCCGAGGCCCAGTTCGAGGCGGCCGTCGCTCAGGTCATTCACGGCCGCCGCATCGCGAGCCAGCAGGGCCGGCTTGTAGAAGCACGCGTTGAGCACATAGGTCCCCACCCGCACGGCGGAGGTGGCCGCCGCGATCGCGGTCAGCACCGGAAACGGTGCCGGCGCACCGATGTGGTCGGGCAGGTAAAGGGCGTCGAATCCGGCATCCTCCAAACGTCTTGCCTTGTCCCGCAGCGCCGCGCTTGATTTCGCGCTGTGAATGCCTATCGAAAACCGAAAGGCGCGAGACGTCTGTGCGGCCATCACCCAACTCCGATCGTGTTGTTATGCGGAATGCGATTTCCAGGACCGCGCGGCAGCGGCCAGGCCCTGCACCAGAGCAGAAGTCACCGGCGACAAGCCGTCGTCGCCGGGGAGTGGACTGCGTGGGCTGATGCCCCTGACTCGCGTCGGCAATTCCAGCTGGGTTCCGCCGTCGCGGGTCATGTTGACCGGGTTGCGCGGATGCAGCCCGCGTAGCTCGAGCGGGATCCGGTCGATGTCGGTGACGACCTGATAGCCGGGCAGGTCGAGGTGGCCGGCCACGTGAGCGGCCAACGCGCGGTTGCTGCCTCCGGCCAACAGTTGCGTGCCGCGGCCGATCCGCCCGTATCCGTGCAGCGAGATCGCGATGTCGACGTTGTCGAGGAACTCCGCGAGTCGGGCCGATTCACCCACGCGGAAGCGAGCCGACGACAAGTGGTGTGGATAGCGGTCGGGGTGTCGCACCAGATACACCGACGCGTCGGCCGCGTCGGCGGCCCGTTCGGCGATCACGTCGGTCATCTCCTCCAGGCCGCCACCGTGAATGGCGAGAAAGCCGAAGCGCGACCGCAGCCGGCTTACCTCGACCACCCCGGCCTCGGACAGCAACTCGGAAAGCGACTGTGGCGCGGGCGTTGTAGGCCGCGACCGTGGCCGAGGCCAACGCGCAGGGTCCCATCGGCGCAGAAAGTCGATCCAGCGCTGCGGCAACCCGTGATGCAATGCCCCGTCGATGATGCGTTCGAGGTAACCCGGTCGCGGCGCACCCGGATTCACCCGGTGGTCGATATAGACCCAGGCTTTCGACGGACCGTCGTCGGTGTGCACGGTCAGCTGGTCACGCCGGTAGCGCAGCGGCACGCCCTCGGCGCTGTCCAAGGTGGCCATGTCGCGATCGGAGAGCTGCCAGACGACCCCGTGCACATGAGTGCCGTTGAACGGCTCGACGGTGGCCACGCCGCGCTGATTGATCAGCCAGTCGTGGTCGGCCAGCACCGCCCGCCGGGGACTGGTGGCATCGGGGCAACGTTGCGCCATCTGCCGCACGCACAGGTTTGACCCGTACGCAAAGTAGGTATGACGGCCCGCCGGCATCACGGCTTCGATGTTAGCGGGGCGAATTAAACGGGCCATCACCCGTCGCATGCGCTGGTCATGGGGTTCGGATGGCACGAACCGGCCGAGTCCCCGTTCGGTCAAGTCCCCCAACAACTCTTGGGCGGCGACACCGACACGGTGATCTGATCGGGTAATGACCGCAAGGTTAATTCCGGCGCGTCACGCTGTTGGCGTCGGCGTTTCGGTGCAAGGATTATTTGATGGACGCTTCGGTGGGCGACACCACGCGAGACCGGGACACGATCGAACGGGAATTGCGATTGCTGGTCAGCGTTCGTAGTGCTTACCGCAAACGGGGTGGGGCTCTCCCGTCGATAACTCAGATGGATGCCCTGTTGGACGAACTCCTCGAGCTGCGCCCCACGATAACGCCGAAGGCCAAGGCCAACCGCGCTATGCCGACCCGCTCACGGTGAGGTACATCAGCACTGCCCATTAGCAAGCGTCATCCTTGACCTGCGGCTCCGGTGGCCGCGCGTTCAAAAAGAAATCGCAACATAGCCGTATCATCGCTACCTGCGAATGCGCGTAGCGTTCAACTTGGCGCGGCAATTTTTGCCGTCGGGGTTCCGAAAGAAGAAAATGAACAAAGCATTTGCCGCCGCTGCGGCAGCAGCCCTGGCCTTTGGATCCATCTCGCCGCTCGGGCCTAACCAGTGCCTGCCTGCGACTTTTTTTGCGTGCATGGCAATCCCAAACCCCCCGCCAGCTCAAGGTCCAGCTCGCGCGCCAGCAGCGCCTCCGCCCGCGCCAGCAGCACCTACACCGGACGCGCCTGCGCCGCCCAACGCGCCTTAATGAACACCCCCGCTCGGCGACACTGACGACTTAGGCGGGAATGTGAGCCAGGGCATTAGCCCGCCACAGTAAGACAGATCAGCACTGCGTTGAGCAGACTGATCGTCACGCCGAGCACCCACCCAATGGCGGTCGTGATGCGGTGATTCGCGTCGATTCCCATGAGCGCGTGGTTGCTGGTCAACCGAACCAGCGGAAGCAGCGCGAACGGAATGCCGAACGAGAGCACGACCTGCGACAGCACCAACGTTCGGGTCGGGTTGAAACCCAGGGCAAGAATCAATAGCGCGGGCGCCAGCGTCACCAGCCGGCGCACCAGCATCGGAACCGACCGGTGCAACAACCCCTGCATGATCATCGCGCCGGCGTAGGCCCCCACCGACGCCGACGCCAAACCCGAAACGAGTAGTCCGACCGCGAAGAACACCGCGATCGTGGGGCTCACGGTGTCGCGCACAGCGGCGTAAGCGCCCTCGATGGAACCGGTGCGGCCGCGCTCCCGCATGTTGAGCGCTGCCATCAGCAGCATGGCGGCATTCACCCCGCCGGCCACCACCATCGCCAGCGCGACGTCCAACCGGGTGACGCGCAGTAGCCGACGCCGCCGCGGGCCCGGTTCGGGATGGCCGTGCCGGTCGCGAGCCAAACCGGAATGCAGATACACCGCATGTGGCATGACCGTCGCGCCCAGGATGGCGGCGGCCAGCAGCACGCTCTCCGTCCCGCGGAACCGCGGGACCAGCCCGCCGATCACCGCATCGGGAGGCGGCGTTGCGACAAAGAAACTGGCCGTGAAGCCGATCGCAATGACGAGCAGTAATCCGGTGATGATCCGTTCGAACAACTGCTGTCCGCGTTGGTCCTGGATTCTCAGCAGAAGCAGCGACACCGCCCCGGTGATCAGCCCGCCGATCAGCAGCGGCAGGTGAAACAGGATGCGCAGAGCGATCGCCCCACCGACCACCTCGGCAACGTCGGTGGCCATCGCGACGACCTCGGCCTGCGCCCAAAAAGCCAGCCGGGCTCGCCGGCTCAGCTGCGCACCAATTGCTTCCGGCAGCGATCGCCCGGTGACCAGCCCGAGCTTCGCCGACAGATATTGCACGAGGCCGGCCATCACGTTGGCAATGACGATGACCCACAGCAGCAAAAAGCCGAACTGTGCGCCGGCGCTGACGTTGGCGGCGACATTGCCCGGGTCGACATAGGCGATCGCGGCGACGAATGCGGGGCCGAGTAGATACCAGCCCGTTTTGAGCGGGGCCCGGGTCTCCTGCGTCACCTAACTCACTTTCAACCTACGAATAAGAAAGTTAGGTTAGCCGAAACGTTCAGCCCGCGGTGTAAAGGCCACGGCCGGTGACCAGCGGCAGGTCTAGCGTGGTCCGGATTCCGGGCGGGGCGGCCACCACCGCGGGGATGGCGTTGACGACGCGCATCGCGGTGGCCACCAGGCCCGCGTGGTTGTGGTCGCCCTTGCGGCTGCTCAAGCAGACGTCGACGCCGTACGACGGTTCGCCGGTGATCTCGATGCGGTAGGACCCGCCGGCCTGGGCCGGTTGCGGCCAGTCCGGGCAGAGGTCATCCCGCAGTCGGGTGACATGTTCCAGCACGACGATGGGATCGCCGTCGACCAATCCGAGGACCTCGAATCGCAGCGCAGCGGCGCTGCCCTTGGGAATATGTCCGGAGGCGATATCGAAGTCCTCGGGCGCTGGTTCGCGCACATACATCTCTTCGACGGCGTCAAGTTCGAGACCCAACCCGGCGGCAAGCTGCCGCACTACCGATCCCCAGGCCAGGCTCAGCACGCCCGGTTGCAGCAGCATCGGGATCTCGTCGATCGGTTTGCCGAACCCCATCACGTCGAACATGACCGTCGCGCTGTCGTAGGTGGCGTAGTCAACGATCTCCATGCAGCGGATCTGCTGGATGTTCTGGCAGGTGCCCGCCAGCGCCAGCGGTAGCAGGTCGTTGGCGAACCCGGGATCGATGCCGTTGACGAACAGGCTCGAATTGCCCTCCCGCGCAGCATCTTCGATGGGTGCGAGCATCTCTTGTGGAAGCACCTGCCAAGGGTATTGCAGGAAGACCGCGCTGCTGCCGACGACGTTGACCCCGGCGGCCAGGATGCGCCGGTAATCGTCGAGGGCGTCGGGCAACCGGTTGTCGGCCATCGCGGTATAGACCGCGCATTGCGGGTTGGTGGCGAGCACCGCGTCCAGGTCGGTGGTCGCGATGATGCCGGTCGAATCCTTCAGTCCGGCAAGCTCTCCGGCGTCTTTACCGGCTTTGGATTCCGACGATACCCATACCCCGGTGAGCTCGAACCCCGGGTTGGTGACCAATGCCCGCAACGCATGGACACCGACGTTGCCGGTGCCGATCTGGGCGACGCGAATGGCCATGGTCACAGGTCCGGGATCGGTAGGTCGAGATTGGGGAAGGTGATGCCACCGTCGACTTCGAGCACCTTGCCGGTGAGATAGGCACCCGCCGGTGACGCCAAATACACCGCGGCGGCAGCGATCTCGTCAGGCTCGCCGAGACGGCGCATCGGTGTCGCCTTCTCCATCGGCGCGCGCAGTTCGTCGTTGGATGCGACGATGTCCAGTGCCGAGGTGGCGATCGAGCCCGGTGCTATCGCGTTGACCCGGATTCGCGGGCACAGGTCCAGCGCGGCCAGCCGGGTGTAGTGGGCGAGGGCTGCCTTGGCGGTGCCGTAGGCGGCGAAACCGCGGCCGGCCACCCGTCCCATCGTCGAGGTGATGTTGATGATGCTGCCGCCGCCGGAATGCTCAAGCATCAGCGGCGCCGCGGCGGTGGTCAACGCGTGCGCGGTGGCGACGTTGAAGGTGAACGCGGCTTTGAGGTCCCTTGTCGACGTGCTCAACAGGGCGTTGGGCATGGTGCCGCCGACGTTGTTGACCACGATGTCCAGCCGTCCGAAGGCTTCGACGGCCTGGCCGGCGAGTTCCGCGGTCGCCTCGGGGTGGGCCAGGTCCGCGGTGACGACGTGGGCCCGACGTCCGGCGGCGCGGACCTGATCGGCAACGGCCTCTAGCTCGGATTGGGTGCGCGAGGCAATGACAACGTCGGCGCCGACCTCAGCGAAGGCCAGTGCGATGGCCGCGCCGAGTCCGCGCCCGCCACCGGTGACGACGGCGACGTTGTCGTCGAGTCGGAATTTGTCCAGGATCACGGGCGCCACCGTAACAAGGCAGCAGCAGTCTCGGAACCCGATTTCTGAAACACGTTCTAGTTTTCTTGCGCCGCGACAGCCTTTGTCAGAAGCCCGCGCTACGATCGAATGTATGTTCGAGTTGCTGGAGTTATCGGCCACGAGCGAGTCGGCTGTGCTGCTCGATCAGGTGTGCGCGGCGGCGAGAACCGAAGCGCAGGCCACGGCGCGGCGCCTCAACGCGGTCGCCGACCTGATGCGGCTGCGGGATCGCCAGTACGGCGATTGCGCGGAGTGGGTCGCCGACCTGTGGGACGCGATCACCGCCGAACTGGCTGCGGCCCTGCGGGTCAGCCGGGCGCTGGCGTCGAGCTACATGTCCGATGCGGAAGTCATGCGCGAGCGGTTGCCCAAAGTGGGGCAATGTCTGGAGGTCGGGGACATCAACTACGCGATGTTCCGTGTGATCGCCGACCGCACGGCGCTGATCACCGACGAGAAGGCCCTGGCTGCAGTCGATGCACAGGTGGCGATGCGCGCCCCGCGCTGGCCGTCGCTTACCCGGGGCAATCTGGCGTTGCGGGTTGATGCCATCGTGGCCGAAGTCGATCGTGACGCGATCCGCCGGACCAACAAAGAGGTCAAAACCCGCTACCTGAATGTGTCGGAATCGGCACCGGGTATCGCCGAGGTGTATGGCAATGTGTTCGCCAGCACTGGCCGAGCGCTGGATCGTCGCTTAGCTGAGCTCGCGGGCACGGTGTGTGAGGCCGATCCGCGGACGAAGGCGCAGCGGCGCGCCGATGCGTTGGGCGCCTTGGTCGCCGGCGCCGACCGGTTGATCTGTACCTGCGGGGATTCGGACTGCGCGGAGACGCGGGGCCGCATGCGAAACCGCAATGTGGTGATCCATGTGGTCGCCGAACAGGCCAGTGTTGACGGCAACGGAACCACGCCGGGGTACATGGCCGGCGCGGACGGGCTTATTCCGCCCGAGGTTGTCGCCGAATTGGCCAAGTCAGCAACGCTGCGGCCGTTGACCTTTCCGTTAGCTGCCGAGCCGCACTACATCCCGTCAGCGAAACTGGCCGAGTTTGTTCGATGCCGGGATCTGACCTGCCGTGCGCCCGGTTGCGATCAGCCTGCGGTGTATTGCGACATCGACCACACCATTCCCTATGCCGACGGTGGGCGCACCCACCCGTCCAACTTGAAGTGTGTATGCCGCAAACACCATTTACTCAAGACGTTTTGGGGGTGGCGGGACAAACAGCTGGCCGACGGTACGGTCATCTGGACGCTGCCTTCGGGGCAGACCTATGTCACCAGCCCCGGCAGTGCAATCCTCTTTCCGGCGATGACGGTACCGACCGGCGAATTGTCCGAACCCACAACGAATTCCAGCGACCGCTGTGGTGAACGCACCGCCATGATGCCCATCCGACGACGCACTCGCGCTCAGCAGCGATCGCAGCGCGTCTCCGCAGAGCGCAATCGCAACCGTAACGACAGGCTGGCCCGACAACGCGCCTACGCGCATGCTCGCGCTGCACCATTCGGAGATCCCGACGAACCACCGCCGTTCTAGGCGGGCGCGGTATTCGGGCCGCCGTCCAGATGCGGCGTGAAGCCGAACTTCAGGCTGCACCTCACAGCGGATCGATAATTGCCGCCAAGCCTGGGGCTAAAAGCGACACCCAATATTTAGGGATGTCAACACCCATCGACCACCAGTGGCATGGAATCAATTCAGGCCACGGTCGGTGTCAACGTCGCCGTGTAATGCAAGCGATTTTCGTCGGGGCCGCGGCGGCCATCGCGATGGCCGCGCTCTGTGACGCCGCACCGCTGGGTAAGGGTGAAACCACGGTCGCATCGGGGTCAGTGCGCCTGGTCGATCAGGCCACTGACTTCCCGGCCCCGACGCCGGGGCTGCCGCTGCCGCCAGGGGCGGCGTTGCCGCCGGGGACGGTGTTGCTGCCGGGCGGGATGCCGGTGCCGCCGATGCCGCAGGGGACGGTGTTGCCGCAAGGGGCGGTGGTGCTGCCAGGCGGGCCGGACTTGCCGCCGCTGCCGTCGCCCGTGGACTTGTCGCAGTTGGAGGCGCCGGACGTGCAGCAGGTGTGGGCGAGGATGTTGCAGCTGTCGGCGTCACCGCCGCCGAACGTGCCGAACGAGGTCTGCCGGTTCAATACGGTCAGGGTCCCCTGTTGAACAGGCGCCTCGAGATCAGTGCTGCGGCACCTCGATGTCGGAGACAAGTACACGTACGCCGCCGGTGGAGAGTCGTGCCATGGCGGCGAAGAACTCGCCTGCTTGCGGTGTGGTCACCGCGGTACTGACGGCAGCGTAATCCGAGTAGTACAGGTCGATCATGCGGTAAGCAGGCGTCGGACTACCATCTTCTTTCGGCCAGACCTTCGATGCCTCGAGCCGGAGATATCCCGGTATCCGTCGAGCGGCCTCCAGTTGCTCCGATTCATAGGCGGCTTCGAAGGCGGCCGGGTCGATGGGGTTGTCATAGATGACCGTGATCTTGGTTTCGGACAATGGATTTCCCTCGCGTCGCTGATAAATTTGAGCCGGTGTTGAGCGCCCGGGCGGGCGCGGCGGTAGTAGTTCGGTGCCTCAATTGCCCGCGCCTCCTATGGCCGCGGCCGACGGCACGACCCTACCCTCTGACCCCTTCGTGCTGCGGGGGGATTTGGTGCGCGGTACGACCCGCCTACGCTCGCCCGGCAGGGTGATGCGCCGCACGTTGAACGCTATTGCGCTCGACACCTTAAAGTGCGGATTTGCACCATCGTCTGGTCGACGGTGCGAGCGCTAACACGATGGTGGCAAGCGGGAACACCACGAGGGGCGGCCACGCCATGTCAGCGATCGCGTCGCTGGCCGGGAAAAATGCTTGGACGACGAGCATGGCGATGTTGGTGCCACAGCCGATGACGATAAGAAGCCGACCCACCAGTTTGCGCGCCAAGAGCAGTGTCGCGCCCGACAGCAACATAACCACGGTCAACGCCAAGGCGGCTGCGTTAAACCATGACCTGGCCTGATCCGAAAGGTTCGGCTGCGCCCTCGTGTAGCCGATCCAGCGCACAGCGTCGCTGATAGCGAGCGCCCATAGTAGGCCGCCCAATATCGCCAGGACCGCCGCGATTACAGCGGTTGCAGCACTCACCGCCGACTTGGCACCATCATGTGGATTCGTCATCACGCTCCCGGCCTAGGCGCTGCCCGTGGCGCAAGTCTATAGTTTGCTAGCAACGCGGGACCCAGAACGACGTTTGTAATGATTGGCCCGATTTCGGTTCGAACAAGTGGTCATTGCCAGGACCCTCACTCGGTCGGCGTCACCTGAGCAGGTGGCCTAAATCGCTGATTTCCTTGCGGTAGTGGAGCGTTCGCCAGCGCGGCTAGGCACCATTCAGGAGCTGGCAGACGTCGAGCAGTCCTCGAGAGGGGGTCTCAAAAAAGTCCAGGATGATGATGTTGGCGCCCGCGCCCCGCCATTCTCGTGCAGCCATCGAGATAACCTCGGGATTATAGAGTTTGGCCGCCTCCCGAAGACTGCCCGGATGCGACGACAGACTTATTAGTTGTTCACTTGGGGTGATCTGTCCCTGGGAAACGTAGAACCGGTTGAGGTCTCGCTCTGGCTGCGACCTGATGTGGTCGAGCACGCCAGTTGCGTTGTCCTGATCGGGCCACAGCGAGATGATTTGGCTGGACTCGCACGGAGGGTAGTTTTCTGCCTCCGAGCACCAGACGTCCGTACGCCCAGACGCTGCGATGGCGGCGGAAGAAGAGAAGAGCAGAATCAACCGCGCCGTGCCGACGGGATCGTGCTGCAGGATCTCATTGACAGTGTTGCTCGGGCCAAGCGTCGGGGGACCCTGGACCAGGCGGCCATCAAGAATCTCGGCGATGAAATCAATGAGAGCGACTTGGGACTCGATGGTTTCCATCCCGTAGAGATGGTTAACGTCGAGGATGATCAGCTCGCCGGCGTACTGCTGAGTGAACATCACGACCTGATGCAACGCGTCGTCCAAAGTCCCGCACACTAGGACGTGGCCGAGCACATAAGTGGAATCCACCAACGAGACCCGAAGATCCAGGTAGCGGATCCCCGCGTGCAGCTGATCGCTGACGCTCAGATCCTGAGCCTGTGACCACCCCAACATCAATGGCCTAGCGCTAATTCGCCGCTGCTCCGCCACACTGTCCACCGTTTTGACGACTCGAGCGCGAGCACCCTCGTTATACGGGTCAAGCGCCGATTGCGTTGTCATCCCATAGGTGCCGGAATCGTGCGTGCCTGGCAGCGCGACCCGACATAGCGGCACATCGCCGATCTGCTGCAGCATGTTGGCCATCCAGGTTGCGCTTGCGGCCTTCGCCGCTGCCGGTGGCGCTACCAGGGCGCTCAGGCCGAGAGCACCAGGGACAGCAGCGGCATATTTGAGCAGATCACGGCGCGAAAGTGGCATCCAACCGCCCACTCCCACATTTTGCCGCATCGCCACAACCTAACCTGCAAACGCCGTGTTCACCCCCGACTCGCACGGCGGGCACAGTCGCTGGCGCATAGCCCACTAGGACTTTGAGCCCGTCTTGGCGGCAACCTTCTTGGCCGGTGCCTTTTTGGCGGCAACCTTCTTGGCCGGCGCCTTCTTGGCGGGAGTCTTCTTGGCGGGAGTCTTCTTCGCCGGCGCCTTCGCACTGTCCGACCGCGCCTTGACGCTGGCCTCCAGCTTGGCGAGCAGATCGGAGACGTCTTCGCTCTCGTCGAGCTCTTTAGGCTGCTCTTCGGTGGTGAATGCTTCTCCGCCTTCGAGTTTGGCCTGCACCAGCTCGTGCAGCTGCTCCTGGTAGTCGTCGTGATAGCGGTCCGGGTTGAAGTCGTCGGCCATCGACTCGACCACCTGCCCGGCCATCTTGAGTTCGGCCGGTTTGATGTCGACCTTCTTGTCCAGCACCGGGAAGTCGGGGTCGCGGATCTCGTCGGGCCACAACAGCGTGTGGATCACCATCACCTCGCGCTTGCTGAAATCCTTGACCCGCAACGCCGCAAGCCGGGTCTTGTTGCGCAAGGCGAAATGCACGATCGCAACCCGATCGGTGTCGGCCAGCGTCTTGGCCAGCAGCACATAGGATTTGGTGGACTTACCATCCGGCTCGAGGAAGTAGCTGCGGTCGTACATCATCGGGTCCAGCTCGCTGGCCGGGACGAACTCCAACACCTCGATTTCGCGGCTGCGCTCTTCGGGCAGCGTCGCGATGTCGTCGTCGGTGATCACCACCGTCTGGCCATCGTCGGATTCGTATGCGCGCGCGATATCGCGGTACTCGACAACTTCGCCGCATATCTCGCACACGCGCTTGTATCGGATGCGGCCGTTGTCCTTGGCGTGCACCTGATGGAACTTGATGTCGTGGTCCTCGGTTGCGCTGTACACCTTGACCGGGACGTTCACCAGCCCGAAGGAGATCGAGCCCTTCCAGATGGATCGCATACAGTCAGTATGCCCATACGGCCATCCCGATAAGCGCCTAACCACGGGCTTGGGGCGGCCCTCACGATGCGCTTTCAGTCGGGTCGGTCCACTGCGGCCTCCAGCGCCGCCCGGTCCGGCAGGTCAGCACCCGCGCGAGCGACGGTCAGCGCTGACGACAGGCTCGCCGCCTCAAGCGCTGCGGTCAGCGCATCCAGGTCGATCCCGGCAAGCTCGGCGCGTCGCTGCGCGCCCAACAAACCGCGTCCCCACAGCGCGTCGATCAGGCCGGCCATGAACGCGTCACCGGCGCCGACGGTGTCGACGACTTCCACCGGTCGGGCCGGCACCCGCGCTACACCGGCCGCACAGACCGCCATCGCTCCCCGGTCCGCCATTGTCACCGCGACAACGGCCGGACCCAGCGCCAGCCAGGTTTGGGCCATGCGCTCGGGGGGACGGTTGGGGTCGATCCACCGCAGGTCGTCTTCGCTGACTTTTACGATGTCGCTGCGCTCCACGAGATGCTCGATGCGTTGGCGCGCCAGATCTCGGTCGGCGATCAGCGACGGGCGGACGTTGGGGTCGAAAGTGACCGTGGCCGAGACGCGATAGGTGTCGATCAAAGCCGCGACCGCCAAGCATCCCGGGTCCTGCACGGCGGCAATCGATCCGGTGTGCGCGAAAAGCGGCGGTGTCACCATCGGCGTACCGGAAAGCTGCCAATCCAGATCGAACACATAGTCGGCCGACCCGTCTTCGCCGACGGCCAGTCGCGCAGTCGCTGTCCGGCCGGCTACCTGACTTCCCGAAACAAGTTGCACCCCCGCAGCATTGACGTAGTCAGCGATACGCCGACCATGTGGGTCATCGCCGATGCGCGTCAGAAAATCGACGTCGCGGCCCAGCCGGGCCAGTCCGACGGCGACATTGAGTGGGCTGCCGCCGACATGCTCGTCGTCGGTTCGCCCGTCCCGCTCCACAATGTCAATCAGCGACTCGCCGATCACCAGCCCGCGGGTCATCGCAGTAACGCCTCCAGGGTCGCCCGAGCTCCGTTGCGGTGCAACGACTCCAGCGCCCAACGGTATGCCTGCACGAAGCGTGGCTGCTGGGCCAGATCCCCGAACACCGCGGTGCTCTCGATGAACGCAGTGGGATGCTCGTGCTGCGACCGGGCGATCGGCACCAGCGAGTCGGCCAGCTGGTCCACCACCTCGGTCGGCTCACCCCACTCGCTGACGCCCTCGGCGTAGCGAGCCCAGCTCGCCACCGTCGCCGCCGCAAACCGAACCGAGCCATCGCTGGCCAGGTTGTCGCAGATCACCGGCAGCAGCCATTTCGGGATACGGTCCGACGAGTAGGCGCACAGCCGTGCAACCGTGTCGCGCACGCCTGGGTTGGCGAACCGCTCGATCAGCGTGCGGCTGTAGTCATGTAGGTCGATCCCGGGCACGGGTGGCAGCGTTGGGATGGCCTCGAAATCGAAGTAGGACAGCAGGAATTCGGCGAACAACGGATCACGCGCGGCGTCGTGGACAAACTCGAAGCCGCACAGATGCGCGAAGTAGCACAGACACTGATGTCCCGCGTTGAGCAGTCGGAGCTTCATCGACTCGTACGGGCCGACATCGTCGACCAGCAGCACACCCGCCTGCTCCAACGGCGGCCTGCCGTCGGCGAAGTCGTCTTCGAGGACCCAGGCGGTGAACGGCTCGGTCACCACCGGCCACCGGTCGGCGACACCGAAGTCGCGCCGCACCGCCGCGGCCATCTCCAGTGTCGTGGACGGGGTGATCCGGTCCACCATCGAACTCGGGAACCGGACGTGTTCCGCCACCCACCCGGCGAGCGCGGGATCTCGTTGTTCGGCATGCGCGAGGATGGCGCCCCGTGCGATCGCACCGTTGCCCTCGATGTTGTCGCACGACACGATCGTCGGTGCGGCGATTCCGCGACCGCGACGCCTGGCCAGAGCCTCGGTGATCAACGCGAACGCGGGCCCGTCTGGGTCGCGGTAACCGCCCTCGGTGATGGTCAGCGAGATAATCCGAGTGGATGCGGCGGCCAGCAACTCCAACGCGGCCTCCGGATCGTCGGGCGCATAGCGATAGTCGATGATCGAACCGATCACTTGTGCGTCCCGGCTGCCGTCGGGGTTCTCCAGGATCAGGGTGTACAGCCCGTCCTGGTCACGCAGGACGTCGCGCATCGTCCAATCGCCGGGCATCACCCCTACCCCGCAGATGCCCCACTCGCGCGCCAAGCCCCGCTGCAGCAATCGGTCGATGTACATGGCCTGATGCGCCCGGTGGAAGTGACCGGCCCCGATATGTGCGATACCGACGCTGACGCTGTCGCGGTCATAGCTCGGCGTAGCGATCGGCAGCCTTGTTAGCGCTGCGTTGTTCACGTTCATCGCGCTCGCCACCATTGGCCAACTCCTCCCCGGGCCACAGCCCGGATCGACTCGCATCGTTATCGGGGCCGTAGCACCTCTTGACGGTACGACGTTGGGGGCGTTAGCCCGCCGACAGTGCAGCCGATGCCTACGTTAGCGAGGAATCTGCACCTGTCACGGTCGATAACATGAGGACGTCAGCGAGAGCGCGCCACGAATCGGTTATCGCGGCTGCGCCGGCATCAATCAACTCCGCACGGCGGCAATCCCGTTCGTCGGTCGGCACGAACATCACGTTACCGACGGTGACGTAGCCGGCCGCGACCGCGGAGGTAACGCCCGCCACGGAATCTTCGATGGCCAGGCCCTGGTCGGCGTCGACGCCCAGCACCTGGCCGGAATGCAGATACACCGCCGGGTCGGGTTTGCTCGTCGGCACGGGAAGGGAATCTTCCGCGCTGAAGCGCACAGCCGCCGGGATGAGCGAATCGAGTCCGGTGGCGGCAAAACAGGCATCCAGCCGCTTGGCGGCGCTGGAGCTGACCGCCGCCAATGCATACCGCGACGCGAGGGCCTCCAATGGCGCAAGCACCTCTGGGTCGGGTTTTAGGGTGGCGGCCAGATGCGCGGTGACCCGTTTGCGTTCTTGGCGCACCCACTGCTCGAGTTCGTCGGCGCACAACGCGCGACCGCTCGCGGCGTCGCTGTCTGAAGCCACAACCGCGGCGGGACGGCCACGTGCCAGCGTCCGGTCGACGGGCACCTCGCACAACACCGCCAGATCGATAGCGGTGCTGCGGAAGTTTTTGCCGACCGCCTGCCTGCGCAAATCCTCGGCGCTCAGGGGAGCGCTTACGCCGAACCTGGCCAGGAAGCGATTGGTCACCTCGACCGAGGCGGCGAATGCCGGTCTCTCGGAAGGGAAGAGGTTGTCATCAGCGTCACAAAGCAAGGTGGTGATCAGTGCAGGGTCGAACGGACGCACAACTCTTATTTGAAAGCCTGTTCCGTGGTTCATCACGACACCAACTCCCGCGCATCCTCCTGCAACGCTCGACGCAGTGTGGGCAGCACACCGTGCTCATCGATGCTCGCAACCATATCGCCGAGGCGCTCCGCAAAGCCGGGAACCGTCCGTAACTCGGCGAACATTTCATGCCCCACCAACGGATCGGGGTTGTTGCCTGCCATGGTGGCCAACCTAGTCAGCGGTATCGCCTGCGAGTCTTCGAGGCGGAGTTTGCGCCCCTTGAGGTCGTGACCGTGCATGTAACGCGCCCATCCGGCAACGGCCAGCATCAGCAGGGTGTGCGGTCTGCCTTGCGCGATCGCTTCCTGCAGAGAGGGCAAAACAAACGACTGTATTTTGCTCGATCCCCGGCGAGCCAGCCGCGACAACTGGTCGCTCATCCGGGGATTGCTCAGCCGGGCGAGCAACGTTTGGCGATAGCCGGGTGTGTTCATGCCGGGCACCGCCGGTAGCAGCGGCTGAATCTCCTCACGCATGAGCTGCTCGACGTAATCGAAGATGACGCGGTCCTTCATCGCCTCGTCGGTGCGCTGGTAGCCGGCCAGCGTGGCAAGACACGCGAGCGCGATGTGGGTTCCGTTGAGCAGGCGTGTCTTGACCAGCTTGTGGTCGCTGACATCGGATACGAACTGGGCGCCGACCTCATGCAGCGGCGGGCGGCCGTTGCTGAAGGTGTCCTCGATGACCCATTGGCAATACGGTTCGGTCAGCACCGGCCACTTGTCGGCGACGCCAAATGTCTGCTCGACGAACTGGCGCTCCGAGTTCGAGGTCTGCGGGGTGATGCGGTCGACCATGGTCGACGGGAATGCCACATGTGTGTCGATCCAGCGGGCCAGCCCGGGGTCTTTTAACGCGGCGAACGACACCAGCGCGGTCCGCGCCGCCTGCGTGTTGTCGGCAATGTTGTCGCAGCAGACCACGGTGAATGGGGCAATACCGGCGCGGCGGCGCTGGTCGAGTGCTTCGGCCAGGTAGGCCCACGCGGTGGCAAAGCAATCCGACACCGCAAGATCGGCACGCACGTCGGGGTTGTCAGCGTCGAACTCACCGGTAGTCGGATTGAGAAAGTAACCGTTGTTGGTGACCGTCAGGCTGACCACGCGAGTTTGGGGATCAGCCAGAGCGGCGCGGACCGCGGCGCCGTCGTTCGGCGCGTAGTGCAGGGAGCCGATCGAGCCGACCACGCGGGCGGTTTGGCGGTCGTGGCCGCGTTGCACAACGGTGTAGAGCCCATCTTGGGCGGACAGCACATCTTTGACGTCGGGCGAGTGAAGACTGACGCCGGTGACCCCCCACTCGTTGGAAATGCCCAAGCAGGCAAGGTCATCGAAGTAAACGGCTTGGTGCGCGCGGTGAAAGTTACCCGCGCCGATGTGAACTACGCCACGTTGAAGGGCCGACCGGTCGTAAGTTGGCACGTCAATGCGCCGTGAATGCAGTCGCAGCGTCGCATTGCTTAACGGAACGCCGGCCGAACGGCGCGAGGGAGCTATAGGAATCACAATGGGCATTTTCGTCTGTGCCCCACGGGTTCGCCCGTCTAACCCTTTGGTGGCCGGGTTAACAAGATTTTTACGGTGAGCACGATAATCGGTGGTGAGAGGCCGTTTTCGGCGCTGGAACGCGTAAGTTGAATCACATGGCGCCGCAGGTGAAGCTGACCAACGCCGACAAGGTGATATTTCCCACAACCGGAACCACCAAGGCCGACATCTTCGCCTACTACACCAGCATCGCCGAGGTCATGGTGCCGCATATTGCCGGGCGTCCGGCTACCCGTAAACGCTGGCCAAACGGCGTCGACGAGCCGTCGTTTTTCGAAAAGCAGCTGGCGGCGTCGGCGCCGGACTGGCTGCCCCGTGCCGGTGTGGCGCACCGATCCGGGACGACCACCTATCCGATCATCGACAGCGCGGACGGGTTGGCGTGGATCGCCCAACAGGCCGCACTCGAGGTACACGTGCCGCAGTGGCGGTTCGTCGCCGAGTGGACGCGCAAGGGTGAAGAACTCAAGCCCGGCCCGGCGACCCGTCTGGTGTTCGACCTCGACCCCGGCGAGGGTGTGACGATGGCTCAGCTCGCCGAGGTCGCCCGCGCTGTCCGCGACCTGATCGTCGACATCGGCTTGACCACGTTTCCGCTTACCAGCGGCAGCAAGGGGCTGCATCTGTACAGCCCGCTGGACAAGCCGGTCAGTAGCCGCGGCGCGGTGGTGTTGGCCAAACGTGTTGCACAGCAGTTGGAAACGTCGATGCCCAAGCTGGTCACCTCGACGATGACCAAAAGCGTGCGATCGGGCAAGGTGTTCGTGGACTGGAGCCAGAACAACGGGTCGAAGACCACCATCGCGCCGTATTCATTGCGCGGCCGGGAGTATCCGACCGTCGCCGCGCCGCGCAGCTGGGCGGAGCTCGACGACAAGAAGCTTCGCCAGCTGCGCTACGACGAAGTGCTGAAGAGGGTCGAGCGCGATGGAGATCTGCTGGCGCCGCTGGATGCCGATGTAAAGACCCGGGATCGCCTGACCAAGTACCGCAGCATGCGCGATGCGTCGAAAACACCCGAGCCGGTGCCAGGCGCCAAACCGTCTGCGGGTGAAGGTAATACATTCGTCATTCAGGAGCACCACGCCCGTCGGCTGCACTACGACTTTCGCCTGGAACGCGACGGCGTTTTGGTGTCCTGGGCGGTGCCGAAAAACCTGCCCGAAACCACCGCGGTCAACCACTTGGCGGTCCACACCGAGGACCATCCTCTGGAGTACGGCGGCTTCGAGGGCAGCATCCCGAAGGGGGAGTACGGCGCCGGCAAGGTGATCATCTGGGACTCCGGCACCTATGACACCGAGAAGTTCCGCGATGACGGTGAAAAAGGGGAGGTCATCGTCACGCTGCACGGCCAGCGAATCTCCGGACGCTACGCGCTGATTCAGACCAACGGCGACCAGTGGCTGGCGCATCGGATGAAGGACCAGAATGTCTTCCAGTTCGACGAACTGGCCCCGATGCTCGCCACGCACGGTTCGGTGGCGAGCCTGAGAGCGTCGCAGTGGGCGTTCGAGGGCAAGTGGGACGGCTACCGGCTGCTGGTCGACGCCGATCACGGCACGGTACGGCTGCGCTCACGCAGCGGGCGCGACGTCACCAAGGAATTCCCCCAATTAGCCTCCTTGGCTGATGATCTCGGCGAGCACCACGTCGTGCTCGACGGAGAAGTCGTCGCACTGGATGCTTCCGGTGTGCCGAGGTTCACCGAGATGCAGAACAGGGCGCGGGCCACACGAATCGAGTTCTGGGCATTCGACCTGCTCTACTTGGACGGGCGATCGTTGCTGCGGGCCCGCTACCGCGACCGGCGACAGCTGCTGGAAACGCTTTCCGGCGCGGGCAGTCTGATCGTTCCCGACCCGCTGCCCGGCGACGGCGAAGAGGCGCTTGACTACTCGCGTAAGCACCAGTGGGAGGGCGTGATCGCGAAAAAGCGCGATTCGACCTATCAGCCCGGTCGCCGCTCGGCGTCGTGGGTGAAGGACAAATATTGGCACACCCAGGAAGTCGTCATCGGCGGTTGGCGAGCCGGCGAGGGTGGAAGGACCAGCGGTATCGGATCGCTGCTGATGGGCATTCCAGCCGCGGGTGGACTGCATTTCGCCGGCCGAGTCGGTACCGGGTTCACCGAACGCGACCTGGCCAGGCTGAAGAAAACGCTGGCGCCGTTGCACACCGACGAATCCCCGTTCGAGGCACCCCTTCCGGCCCGTGACGCCAAGAACGTGACCTATGTCAAGCCAACGCTGGTCGGCGAAGTCCGGTACAGCGAGTGGACCCCGGATGACCGTTTGCGGCAACCCAGTTGGCGCGGTCTGCGACCGGACAAGGAACCGAGTGAGGTGGTGCGCGAATGAAGTGGGTGACCTTTCGAGCCAGCGACGGCGAGCGGGCAGGGGTGCTTTCCGGGGATGAGATCCACGCCCTGCAGCCGGGCGTGAGCTTGCTCGAACTCATCGGCTACGGCCCGGCCGGGCTGCAGGAAGTGGGGGAGGACGCCCTGCGTTCGGCACCCACCGTGCGTCTGGACCAGGTGACGCTCGCGGCGCCGATCCCGCGGCCGCCGTCGATCCGGGACAGCCTGTGCTTCCTCGAGCACATGCGCAATTGCCAGGCGGCGATGGGCGGTGGTCGGGTTCTCAAGGATTCCTGGTACCGGATTCCCGCGTTCTACTTCGCCTGCCCGTCGACCGTTCTCGGCCCGTACGACGACGCCCCGATGGCACCCGGAAGTGCTTGGCAGGACTTCGAATTGGAGATCGCCGCGGTCATCGGGACAGCCGGCAAAGACTTCTCGGTGGCCGAAGCCGAACAGGCGATCATCGGCTACATGATCTTCAACGACTGGTCGGCGCGTGACCTGCAAATGCTGGAAGGCCAACTGGCGATCGGGCAGGCCAAGGGCAAGGACAGCGGAGTCACATTGGGCCCGTATCTGGTCACACCCGACGAACTGGAGCCCTACCGTCGCGACGGCAAGCTGGGCCTCGAGGTGACCGCACTGGTGAACGGCGAGGTGGTCGGTGCCGGGTCGACCGCGGCGATGGATTGGAGCTTCGGCGAAGTGATCGCCTACGCCTCGCGTGGGGTAGCGCTGACACCCGGCGACGTTTTCGGTTCCGGCACCGTGCCGACCTGCACGCTGGTCGAGCATCTCGACGCGACCGCGCCGGAATCGTTCCGCGGCTGGCTGCACGACGGCGACGTCGTCACGCTCACTGTGCAGGGGCTGGGTGAGACCCGTCAAACCGTCCGTAAAACCCCCGCACCGCAACCAATTTCGGCGCGACCCAACCCCGACGCCGTGCCGGCGCAGCGGGTCAACCCGGCTCCGGCGAAAATCCCGTACACCCGCGGGTTGCACGAGGTCGCCGACCGGGTGTGGGCCTGGATGCTGCCGGACGGCGGATACGGTTGGAGCAACGCCGGACTCGTCGCCGGCGACGGCGCGTCGTTACTGGTCGATACCCTGTTCGACCTGGCGCTGACCCGCGAAATGCTGGCCGCGATGGCGCCCGTCACCGACCGCGCCCCGATCACCGACGCGCTGATCACCCACTCCAATGGTGACCACACCCACGGCAACCAACTGTTGGACGCCTCGGTGCGGGTGATCGCCGCCAAGGGCACGGCCGAGGAGATCGCCCACGGCATGGCGCCCGAGATGCTGGTGATGACCCAGACCGCGGACCTCGGTCCCGTGGCGACCGGATATCTGCGAGAACGGTTCGGACCCTTCGACTTCGGCGGCATCACGCTGCGCAACGCCGACCGCACCTTCGACGACCGGCTCGCCATCGAGGTTGGCGGCCGAGAGGTGCACCTGTTAAATCTGGGCCCGGCGCATACCGCCGCGGACTCGGTGGTGCACCTGCCGGACGCCGGGGTGCTGTTCGCCGGGGACTTGCTGTTCATCGGTTGCACGCCGATCGTGTGGGCCGGTCCGATCGCAAACTGGGTCGCGGCCTGCGACGCGATGATCGCGTTGGGTGCGGCGACGGTGGTCCCGGGCCACGGCCCGGTCACTGACGCGGACGGTATCCGCGCGGTGCGCGGGTATCTCGTCCACGTCGCCGAGCAAGCCGACGCCGCCTACCGCAAGGGCCTGTCCTTCGTCGAGGCGGCCGACAGCATCGACCTCGGTGAGTACGCGAGCTGGCTGGACGCGGAGCGCGTCGTCGTCAACGTCTACCAGCGTTATCGCGAACTCGACCCGGGCACACCGCAGTTGCCGGCGATGGGATTGCTGGCGATGCAAGCCGAGTGGTTCGCCAAGCATTCCTGACGCGCTACACCTATCGCCGGGTCGCCCGAACGAAGCTGATCGAGGCAGCCGTATTCGCCCGTGCTTCGCCCTCCAGGAGATCGAGCCCGGCCGCAGCGAACAGGTCGGCAAGCACGAAAGTAGCGGTGTCCCATCCGTGGGCCCGCAGGTGGGCCGCGACGTCGGTGTGGTCGCCCGGGTAGGTCAAGTCGGGGATATGCAGGTCCAGGCCGTGTTCGCGCCAACGGTCGGTCAGCTTCTGGGCCCGCCGCCGCTCCTCCTCGGTCTGACCGCGCACCGATCCGTAGTCCGCGGCGAACGCGCTGCCGGCCGCGCTCAGCGCGGCGACGTTATCGAGCAAGCGAACTTCGGCCGCGGGCGGCAGAAATCCGATTAGTACCCCCTCGGCCAGCCACGCCGTCGGTTGGGTGGCATCGAAGCCCGCGCGTTGCAGCGCCGCCGGCCAATCCTCACGCAGGTCGATGCCGACCGGACGATGCTCGGCCCCGGGTACAGCGCCGAGTTCGGACAGTGTGGTGGTCTTCAACTCGATGACCTCGGGCCGATCGATTTCGTAGAGTGTGGTGCCCGCCGGCCAGGAAAGCCGGTACGGGCGCGAGTCCAGCCCCGACGCCACGATCACCACCTGGCGCAGGCCCGTGCTGCTGGTCTCGGCGAAGTAGTCGTCGTAGAACCGGGCTCGGGCAGCGAATGTGTCGACCATTCGGGGAAACCCGGCACCTTCGTCGACGTCGGCGAAGTCCAGTTCGCCCGAGGCCACTTTGGTGAAGAGGTCCAGCCCGACCGCGCGGACCAGCGGCTCGGCGAAGGGGTCGTTGATCACGGGGTTGGGACGTCGGCTGGCTGCTGCGCGGGCGGCGGCCACCATCGTGGCGGTGGCGCCGACGCTGCTGGCCAAATCCCATGTGTCGCTGTCAGTTCTCGCCATGCGTGCCAACGTAGGCCCGAACTCCGACGGTCTCCCCTACGGTTGCTGTATGACTGCTGTGGAATTGGCAACGCTTGAAGACGAAATCGCCGGTGTCACCCTGAATCGGCCGAGGCGGTTGAATGCCATCGACGGGTCGCTGATGGACGCCATGGACGACGTGATGGATGTGCTCAGCACCGGCGAGTTCCGGGCGGCGATTCTGACCGGCGCCGGCCGCGGATTCTGCGCCGGCGCCGACCTGAGTGGCACCGGGGAGCCCTGGACAAAACCGCCGAAAACCGGGCCACCCAGCCCGCCGTTCAAGGTCAGCTACGACGCGCAGGTTCGGCTGGCCGACCTGTACACCCGGCTTTACGAGCTGCCGATACCGGTGATCGCCGCGGTCAACGGCGCCGCGGTCGGTGGCGGGTTGGCCTTCGCGCTGCACTGCGACATCCGAATCGCCTCTGACCAAGCCCGGTTCGGTTCGGTTTTCATCAAGGCAGGGTTCTCGTCGATGGACATGGGCACCAGCTACCTGCTGCCCAAGATCGTCGGAGCCGGGGTGGCGCGGGAACTGATGCTGACCGGCCGCATCATCGACGCGGACGAGGCCTACCGGATCAGGCTGGTGCACGAGGTGGTGGCGCCGGATGAGCTGATGGCGGCCGCGCTCAAGATGGCCCGCTCGATCGTCGAGAACAACGCCTACGGCGTCTGGCAGACCAAGATCGGCCTCAACACCGCGCTGGACGCGCCAAGTCTGCGGCACGCCAAGGAGATCGAGAATCGCACCCAGATCCTGACCGGGTTCACCAACAACCCGCTGGAAGCCGCCAAGGCCCTCATGGAGAAGCGGTCTCCGGTGTGGGATTCGCTGTAGCCGTTAGGCTTTAGCGATCACGTTCTCGGCGAACATCTCCAGGTTGCGAATTTTGGTGTCGAGCGGCTCGGCGTCGGTTCCCATGATGTAGGGGATCCGGAAACCCACGATGACGTCGGTGACGCCCTTGTCCTCGAGGCGTTTGACGCCGTCGAGGGTGAAGCCGTCGACGGAGATGACGTGGATCTCGAAGGGCTCCGTTCTTCCTTCTTCTTCGCGGAGCTGCTTGACCCTTTTGATGAGCCGGTCCAGCTCGTCGGGGTCGCCGCCGCCGTGCATCCAGCCGTCGGCGCGGGCGGCGCGCCGCAGCGCGGCATCGGCGTGACCGCCGATCAGAATTGGAATCGGCTGTGTCGGAGCGGGAGTCATCTTGGTCTTGGGTATGTCGTAGAACTCGCCGTGGAACTCGAAGTAGTCGCCGGTGGTGAGCCCGCGGATGATTTCGATGCACTCGTCAATTCGCTTGCCGCGCTTGGCAAACGGAACACCCATCAACTCGTAGTCCTCGGGCCACGGGCTGGTGCCGACGCCGAGGCCCACCCGATTGCCGATGAGCGCCGCCAGCGAACCGGCCTGCTTGGCCACCAGAGCCGGCGGCCGGATCGGAAGCTTGAGGACGAAGAAGTTGAACCGCAACGTCGTCGTCACCGCGCCCAGGGCGGCGGTCAGCACGAACGTCTCGATGAACGCCTTGCCGTCCAGGAATTCACGGTTTCCGTCTGGCGTGTACGGGTATTTGGAGTCGGACTCGAACGGATAGGCGACGCTGTCGGGGATGGTCATGCTGGTGTACCCGGCCGCCTCGGCGGCCTTCGCCAACGGGATGTAGTAACTGAAGTCCGTCATCGCCTCCGCGTAGCTGAACCGCACACCGTCTCCTGCCCTCGCATAGCTACAAATACTGAACCAAATACTAGAGCCTGTTAACAGCGGCTGATCAAAGCTGGTTTTCCGGGCCGAGCACTGCCCACACCGTCTTTCCGGACGACATCGGTGTGCTGCCCCATGCGCGGCAAACCGACGCGACGATCGCCAGACCCGACACCCGTTCGCCGCCGAGGTGAGGATCCTCATGGCGGGCCGCCGGTATCGAGCTATCGTCCTGCACCGAAATGGTTACCGCTTCACCGTCGGATTCGAGCACCAGCACGCACGCGCAGGCGGTGTGTTGCAACACGTTTTCGACGAACACATTGACAACTACCGTCGCTACCGGAACCAGCGCGACGTGGGACCAGGCCGCCAGCCATTCGGCCACCAGTTCGCGGGCCTGGCGCAGGCTCGCAAGGGAGGACGGCAGTTCCGCGCTGGTCCGCCGCCGGGTAGGTCGACCGGCGGTAAGACTTGCCAACGCCGCCTCGACACTGGCTCGCACCGGCACGTAGCGCGTCACACCGCTCCGGGCGATGATCCGCTGGCGTCCGGGGTGGGCGCAGATCAGAATGATCGGAACGTCGGGCCAGATACTGACCTGCCAGCGTGCGCTGCTGAACACCTTCCACAAGGACGACGCTGGGACGCGCAGAGCGTTGACGTCGACAAGGACCGCGCGCGGTTCGCCCAACGCCGCCTCGATGATGCGGTTTCGAAGTTGCAGATACCTGCGCCCGTCCAGGACGCCATCGACCGTGAGCACGCAAGCGCTTCCCACCGGGAAAGCGGAAACCGCCAAACGGCCGGTGGTCCTAGCCACCGCCTCGCGCCCGCTCGGCGGCGATCCTGACCACAGCGAGCGGGTCGTTTTCAACGGGCATCGCTTTCAACATGATGGCCGCTTACCCACGCCGGCGCGCGGCAAAACGCGGTCGCGGCTCAAAACTGTGGCGCGGCGGCAACTTCGACGTCTCTCAGCGCGAACGGCGGCGCACCCACCCCGGCGATCGAATACGTGCCCTGCGGAGTTTCTTCAGTGATGCGCGCCGAGACGCTGCGGTCACCCACCGTCAGGGTCAGTGTCCGGACCCGGGCCAGCACGTCTGCCGGGAATTGGCCGAAAAGTGTTCCCTGCCAGTGATACCGGCCGTCAATCGGGTCAATATGTCCGGTTATCCGGACACGCGCCTCACGGCAGATATCGGCCAGCGTCGCCGTCGCCGGGCCTTCGTAAATGTCATCCTGCACGCCGACGGACGACACCAAGTCGAATGCCGATGGCACCAGGCGACGCGAGGAGCTACCCAGGTGGACCCGCTCGTTGTACACCTGTTGACTGCTGCGGCGCACCTCGATGCGATGGTGCCCCTTCATCAGCTGTAGGCACTCAACGACGTAGCGCATGGCCGCTTCGAACTCCGGCCCGTCAACGATGAAGTAATTCGGGAAGCCGTGCATCGCCACCCCGAGGTAGGGCTCCATGCCGTCGGTCCAGGCGTGCTGGATGGTCACGCCGCGGGCACCCACCAGGATGTCCTGCGGTAGTCCGGCGGGGATCTTGAACCCGGTGCCGTACACGATGGCGTCGGCGTCCTGGTGGACACCGTCGGCGGTCCGGATGCCCGCCGCCGTCATCTCGACGATGGGCGATGCCACCAGCTCGGCCTGGCGGCGCAGGTAGTGCCTGGCGCGTCGAGCGGGCCTGATGACCCGGCGTGGCGGAAGCGGGAAAACCTTGACCGCGGCGCCCGATCTGGCCAGCCGGCCGATCAGCTGCCCGGCGGCGGCGTCGGCGCCGATCACCGCGACGCGTTGGGCGGCCGGGTCGAAATCGGGGTCGGGTGCCGCGGCGTGAAACGAGACGCCGCGAAATTCCCTGCGGCCAAACAGGTCCGGAGTCCACGGGACAAACGGGGACTTGCGGGCGACCACTACCCGCCCGTGGCATGTCTCACCGTCGCCGGTGGTCAGCGTCCAGGTGGCGGTGTCGTCGTCGAACACCGAGCTGATCACTTCGCGATCAAAGATCACGAAATTCTCGATGCCGACGGCGAGTAGCTCGGTGGCCCATACGCCAGTGGATCCGGTCCCGACGATGACGACGTCGTGGCTTTGGTCGATCACAGGAACTTGGTGCGCGTCCAGCCGCGGCGCGCGATCGGGCCCAATAAGCCCACCTCCGTAAGGAACTCGGCCAGCGGAGCGAAGCCCGCCACCTGGACTTCGTGGCGATGTGGGCTGGTGCGCGCGACTCTGCGGGCTTGCCGGGCGTTCAAACCCGCCCGCGCATATTGGACCTTATTGCTGAACAGGTAGCGGAAGAACCAACCGCCCAGGCCGTTGACGTTGCCGACGAACCACCGCTCCGGCCGTCGCATCTGCGGTGCCCGCTTGCGCAGTCCGTCGCGGGCGAACTGAATGTGGCGGGCCTCTTCGGTGACGTGAATTCGCATCAGCCGCTGGATGATCGGCTGCAGTTCGGGATCGTCCATCATCTGGCGCTGCAACGAGTCGAAGATCTCCTCGCCGATCAGCGCGGCCAGCCACAGCACCGAGCCGCGGAAAAAGAACGGCAGCGTGTTGATGATCATCCGGTGATAAAGCCGCGGGCGAACGGGCATGGCGCCGACCCGTTCGATGGCCTTGCCGAACATCACCATGTGACGGGTCTCGTCGCCCAGTTCAGTGAGCGCGTAGTGGGATGCCCTGCTGGTGGGGTCCGTGTGCATGAGTTTGCGCAACAGCGCCTGGTTCAAGATGTTCTCGAACCAGATACCGGCGGACAGGGTGTTCACCAGCTCCTGGCGGGACAGCTCGATGCGCTGAGCGCGGGTCATCTCGTCCCACATCGGTGTGCCGTACAGCGACACGGTCCTCGGCGGCAGATAGAACTTGTCTGGGTCTAGCGGCGCGTCCCAGTCGATGTCGACGACCGGGGCGTAGGACTTTTTGACCGATCCCTTGAGCAGACGTTCGGCGAACTCTTCACGACTAGGGCCATTCGGCTTGACCGCAGTGGTCATGGCGCCGCTCCTCCTCATCGATTGCTCTGCATCGTCGCCGGCGCGGGTCATGGCGGACGTCCCTTTCTCGGCGCTATATCCAGACGTTAAGACGCATGCACCGAAGATGTCAATACCCGTGGTACCGGGTACCGGTGGTTTCGACTACACCTTGATGCGCGCGAATCGGGCACGAAGTCGTAGGTCGTGTGTCCTTGAATACTGATCACCGAACGCGGCTGGGACCGGCGCCAGATACGCACCAAACCCTTCTGGACACCCGGCCGCACCGGCTTGGAATAGCGCTGCACCCTCTAGGCTCTGCGGGCATGGGGACTCGCCACATCCACGTCATCGGCATCGGTGCGGGAGACCCCGAATATGTGACCGTCCAGGCGATTGAGGCACTCAACAAAACCCAGGTTTTCTTCGCGATGGACAAGGGCGAAGCCAAAAGCGACCTGGTTGGGCTGCGCCGGGACATCTGCGCGCGGTTCATCCGGGAGCCCGACTACCGCTTCGTCGAGCTGCCCGATCCGCGGCGCTCAACCGACGCCGATTACCGAGAGGCAGTGTCCGACTGGCACGCGGCGCGCGCCCGGATCTGGGCGACGGCGATCGCCACCGAACTCGGTTCCGACGGCGTGGGTGCCTTCCTGGCTTGGGGGGACCCGTCGCTGTATGACAGCACGCTGCGCATCCTCGATTCCGTCGCCGCGGAGATCGACGTCAGCTACGACGTGATCCCGGGTATCACCGCCATCCAGGCACTGACGGCACGGCATCGCATCCCGCTCAACGACGTCGGCGAACCGGTGTTGATCACCACCGGCCGTCAGCTTCGAGCCCACGGCCTGTCCGGCTCGACGGTCGTCATGCTCGACGGCGAGTGTTCGTTTCGAAGCTGCCCGCCCGAGACCCGGATCTGGTGGGGCGCCTACCTTGGCACCGACGACGAGCTGCTCGTCGCCGGCACGATCGGCGAGGTTGGCGAGCGCATCGCCGCGTTGCGGGCCGATGCCCGTGCAGGTCACGGTTGGATTATGGACACCTATTTGTTGCGATCCGCGGAGTAGGTTCAGCCCATGGGACCCTTTCTCATTCGCGCCGCGTTGACGGGATTCGCACTCTGGGTGGTCACCCTCGTCGTCCATGGGCTCAGCTTCGTCGGCGGCGACACCAGGTTGCAGAGGGCCGGCATCATCTTCGTCGTCGCGGTGATCTTCGGTCTGGTCAACGCGTTCATCAAACCGATCGTGCAGATCCTGTCGATCCCCCTGTACATCCTTACCCTGGGCCTGATCCACATCGTCATCAACGCGCTGATGCTGTGGATCACCGCGCGGATCACCGCTCACACCACCCATTGGGGCCTGGCCATCGACCACTTCTGGTGGACCGCGATCTGGGCCGCGATCGTGTTGTCGATCGTCAGCTGGGTGCTGTCGCTGGTGGTTCGCGACGCGAGGCGCACAGCTCGGCGCTGACCGGCACACTGGATGCATGCCTGAACTGCCCGAAGTCGAAGCGCTGGCCGACCACCTGCGCCGCCACGCCGTCGGCAGGACTATCGGGCGCGTCGACGTCGTCGCGTTGTCGGTGCTTAAAACCTTCGATCCGCCGATCAACGCGCTGTACGGTCTGACCGTTACCGGCGCCGACCGGTGGGGCAAATATCTCGGCCTGCGGGCGGGCGAGTTGATCTTGATTGCGCACCTATCCCGGGCCGGCTGGCTGCGGTGGTCGGACAAGCTCGCCGCCGCGCCGCTGCGACCCGGCAAAGGCCCGATTGCGCTGCGCGTTCATCTGGGCACTCCTGGGGAGGCGCCGGGCTTCGACCTCACCGAGGCGGGCACCCAGAAGCGGCTGGCGGTGTGGCTCGTCGACGACCCGATGCAGGTACCCGGCATCGCCGCGCTCGGGCCCGACGCGCTGCAACTCAGCGTCGACGGCCTGGCCGACGTGCTGGCCGGAAACACCGGGCGGATCAAGTCCGTCATCACCGACCAAAAGGTGATCGCCGGCATCGGCAACGCCTACAGCGACGAGATCCTGCACGTCGCCAAGATTTCGCCGTTCGGCACGGCCGGCAAAATCGCCAACGCGCAGCTGGTCGCATTGCACGATGCGATGGTGTCGGTGCTGACCGACGCCGTGAGCCGGTCGGTCGGTCAGCAGGCCGCCACGCTGAAGGGGGAGAAGCGCTCCGGTTTGCGGGTGCATGCGCGCACCGGCTTGCCGTGTCCGGTATGCGGCGACACCGTGCGGGAAGTGTCATTCGCCGACAAGTCGTTTCAGTACTGCCCGACCTGTCAGACCGGCGGCAAGGTGCTAGCCGACCGGCGCATGTCGCGTCTGCTCAAGTAGCTATGCCGATGGCGGCGACCCGCTGCACGCGGCTTCGCCGCGCTGGCGATCGCCGCTATGCTGCGCGGGTGACTCGGCAGAAGATTCTCATCACCGGCGCGAGTTCCGGCCTCGGCGCCGGGATGGCCGGCGCGTTCGCGGCCAAGGGCCGTGATCTGGCATTGTGCGCCCGTCGCACCGACCGGCTCGACCAGCTCAAAACTGATCTGTCGCAACAGTATCCGGACATCGCCGTGGCCGTTGCCGCGCTGGACGTCAACGACCACGAACAGGTGCCGAAGGTGTTCGCGGAGTTATCCGACACTCTGGGCGGAATCGACCGGCTGATCGTCAACGCCGGTATCGGCAAGGGCGCGCCGCTGGGGTCGGGCAAGCTGTGGGCCAACAAGGCAACCATCGAAACCAACCTGGTGGCTGCTCTGGTTCAGATCGAAACCGCGCTGCAGATGTTCAAGCAGCAGGGCTCCGGGCATCTGGTGCTGATCTCCTCGGTGCTCGGCGCCAAGGGCATACCCGGCGTGAAGGCGGCCTACGCGGCCAGCAAGGCTGGTCTGCGGTCGCTCGGCGAATCGCTGCGTGCCGAATACGCCAGCGGGCCGATCAAGGTGTCGGTGCTCGAACCCGGCTATATCGAGTCGGAGATGACCGCCAAATCGGAAAGCACGATGTTCATGGTGGACAACGAAACTGGCGTCAAGGCGTTGGTCGCCGCCATTGAGCGCGAGCCGGGCAGGGCGGTTGTTCCGTGGTGGCCGTGGGCGCCGATGGTGCAGCTAATGCGGGTGCTGCCGCCACCACTGGCCAAACGCTTCGCCTAACTGGCGCGAGCAGACTCAGCTGACCCGACCTCGTTCGGTGCGGTAATGGCGCACTAGCGTGTCGGTCGAGCTGTCCGACTGTTTGTCCGGCGATGCGTCCTCGGTGATGACCGGCAGCAGCGCCTTGGCCTGCGTCTTGCCCAGCTCGACGCCCCATTGGTCGAACGAGTCGATGCCCCACACCACGCCCTCGGTGAAGACCTGATGCTCGTAAAGAGCGATCAACTGGCCCAGTACCGACGGGGTGAGCCTGGTGGCCAGGATGGACGTGGTCGGTCGGTTACCGGGCATCACCTTGTGCGGCACCACATCGGCCGGCGTGCCCTCGGCGGCGATCTCCTCGGCGGTCTTGCCGAAGGCCAGCACCTGGGTCTGCGCGAAGAAGTTGCTCATCAGCAGGTCGTGCATACTGCCAGTGCCGTCGGCGGTGGGCAGGTCGTCGGTCGGCTGGCTGAAACCGATGAAGTCGGCCGGCACCAACCGGGTGCCCTGGTGCAGCAATTGGTAAAAGGCGTGCTGACCGTTGGTTCCCGGTTCGCCCCAATAGATTTCACCGGTGTCGGTGACGACGGGGGTGCCGTCGGCACGGGTCGACTTGCCGTTGGATTCCATCGTCAGCTGCTGCAGATAGGCCGCGAAACGCGCCAGGTCGTTGGAGTACGGCAGCACCGCACGTGACTGTGCGCCAAAGAAGTTCGAGTACCACAGCCCGATCAGCCCGAGCAGCACCGGCGCGTTGGCCTCCAGCGGTGCGGTGCGGAAATGCTCGTCGACGAGGTGGAAGCCGGACAGGAAGTCCGCGAAAGCCTCTCGGCCGATCGCGGCCATCACCGAGAGCCCGATCGCCGAATCGACCGAATAGCGTCCGCCGACCCAGTCCCAGAATCCGAACATGTTGTTGGTGTCGATGCCGAACTCGTCGACCAACTTCTTGTTGGTCGAGACGGCAACGAAATGCTTTGCCACCGCGTCGTCGCCGAGCGTGTCGGTCAGCCAGCGCCGGGCCGCGGTCGCGTTGGTCAGCGTTTCCAGCGTGGAGAACGTCTTGGAGGCGACGATGAAAAGCGTCGTGGCCGGGTCTAAGTCGGCCAACGTTGCGACCAGGTCAGCGGGGTCGACATTGGAGACGAACCGCGCCGAGATGCCGGCGTCGGCGTAGTGCCGCAGTGCAAGGTAGACCATCACCGGTCCGAGGTCCGAACCCCCGATCCCGATGTTGACGACCGTGCTGATCCGTTCGCCGGTGGCACCGGTCCACTCGCCGCTGCGCAGCCGGTCGGTGAAGTCGCCCATCGCGTCCAGCACCGCGTGCACGTCCTCGACCACGTTTTGCCCGTCGACGATCAGCTTCGCGTCGCGCGGCAGCCGCAGCGCGGTATGCAGCACCGCGCGATTCTCCGAGACGTTGATATGCACGCCCTCGAACATCTCGTCGCGACGCTGCTCGAGGTGCGCGGCGCGAGCCAGGTCGAGCAGCAGCTTCAGGGTCTCGCGGGTGATGCGGTGTTTGCTGTAGTCGATGTAAAGGTCGCCGACGGCGACGGTGAACTCGCTGCCGCGGTCGGGATCGTCGGCGAACAACTGGCGCAGGTGCGCCGTTTTGATCTGGTCATGATGCTTGCGCAGCGCGTTCCAGGCCGGGGCCGCCGTGATGTCGGGAATCTGTTCAACCGCAGTCATGGTGTCGACCCTAGTCAGGTTGACCAGGGCAGCGATGAAGGCGAGGTGAACGAGATGCTAACCGGCTGGATCAATGACCGAGTCGGCCGCGGCCCAGTCTGAGCAGCAGCATGGCCAGGTCCTTGCCGTCTGGACCGAGCTCGCTGTAGCGCTCGATGACCTTCATTTCCCGGCTGTGCACCAAGCGGGTGCCGCCGGAGGCCATCCGGGCTTTGCCGATCGCCTGGGACACCTCGGCGCGACGCTTGACCGCGGCCA
>NZ_DATMLH010000278.1:0-2291 GCF_035570115.1 Mycobacterium sp. | reverse complement strand
TCAGTGAATCTGGCGACGGCTCACCCTAGAGGTCCGTTGCCGCGGGTTTCCGGTCAGCCATCAGGGTTCAGGAATCGCCACGCCCGTGTCGCGGCGTGCAGGTTGAACCGGGTATCGACCTTGCGGAGGTCGTGGCCGGTGAGCTGAGCGATGCGCGCCAGCCGGTAGCGCAGCGTGCTGCGATGGATATGCAGTGCAGCCGCGGATTCGTCATAATTTCCACCGCACTCCAGGTAACCGCTCAGGGTCATCACCAGTTCGGAGTTCTTGCTGTCGTCGTAATCCAGGAGTGTGCCCAGCCATTCGCGCACGAAACTTTCGACCTCGCCGTCGCCATGGGCGGCGTCGATGAGGCGATAGAAACCAAGTTCGTCGAACGCCGCGGCGCCTTGCGGACTGACTGAGCGCAGCCGGATGTTCATCGCGCGACGGGCTTCGATGAAGGATTGCGGAAAATCGTCGGGCACCGCGCATCGAGAGCCGATACCGATCACGCTGGTGGTGCTGCCAAGGATTTCACTGATCGCGTGGTACAACGCCCGCGGGTCCGGGCGGCCGTCGGTGAGCAGAACAACCAGACCTGCATGACGCCCGAGCAGATAGTTCAGATGCAACGCGGTCGCGGCCCGCCCGGCGGCAACTGGCAGCGTGCTCTTGGCGCGACCGGTGCTTTGCATCACCACCACATGGTGGGGCCGTCGTAGGTCATGGCCCAGGGCGTCGGCACGAGCGTAGGCCCCGTCTCGGTCGGTGCCGGCCAACAGATCGTCGACAAGATCGCGGCGCAGATTGAGTTCGATTTCAGCGACGGTTCGCTGGTGGGAAAGCTCCAGCGCCAAAACGATGCTGCCATAGCGCAGGGCAAACAAGTCGTCCTCGGTCACCGTGTCGTCCGGGTCGTTCAACGCGAGGACACCGAGGATCTCGGCCCGGGGCTGGACAAGTGTGAGTACTCGCCCTGCGATTCGTGCCTGACCGGTTTGTGCGGCCAGCTCGTGCAGCAGGAGTTCGCGCTCGTCCGTGAGCTGTTTGGGGTAGGGGTCGGGTTGTCCGGTACCGGCCCAGCAGCGCAGGTTGCCGAACCGATCCTCGATACCCACCGAATGCCCCGTCAGGTCATTCAGTGCATCCGCGATACCGTGCTCGCCCATTCCCGCGGCCACCGCCGCGCTCAATACTTCGTGCACGTTCGTCTGCCGCTGTAGCCGCGTCACCGTGGTGCCGAGTTCACGGTTCGCTACCTTCAGATCGGCGTTCGATTTTGTCAGCTTCGCCGCATCACCGGAGTCGCGGTCATGCAGTGCGGCATGTGCCAGGGCGGCGCCGGTCTGCTGGGCCAGGATGGTCAGCAACTGGATCTGATTGTCCGACGGTGCACTGGCGGCACTGACCACCAAACACCCGTTGACGATGCTTCGGTGACTCAGCGGGAACGCCCACCCCCACCGGCCGTCTTTTGTGTCGACGTGGCCATCCCAGCCGGACTCGCGGTGCCGTTGGATGTCGGGGTGTGCTGGCTGGGATGGTGGAAAGCGAACGAATCCGCCGTTCACCGACCGGTAACTGGCCTCGACCTGGCAGGATGCGAGTCCGCCGACGGCGGCGGCCGCTTCGCGGAAGATCTCGCCGGCGTCGGAGTCGTCGAAAGTGACACGCGACAGCGCGACCAAACCCCCTGACGAAGCCTGTTCGGCCTGGCGGGTGCCCTGTGCCGGGCTGTGCGATTTATCGTTCATTTTGGAGTGGCCAGGCTCGGCGCCTCCTCTCGAGCCACCCGTGGCCGGAGTGTCCGCTAAGGCGTCACTGGGAAGGCATGCCCGAAGTTGGCGTTCTGAAGCGCCTTTCCGGTTCCCAAAGTGCCCACCCGGCGTCCGCTAATCAGACCCTACTCCGCTGTGGTGCTGACAGGACGAATCAGAGTCCAGATTTTCGGCTCACCGGGAGCACGCGACAGCAGCTACGGGTTGCCAGACTCCCTGTTTGGGAGGGAATTACGACGCGCGTTACAGCGCGAGCGCTGCGGCAACCGAAAGGAATAGACGATGGCAACAGCGGTAGGCATCGATCTCGGGACAACGAACTCGGTGATCGCCGCCTGGCAGGGCGGGGAGCCGATTGTGATTCCCAACGCCGAGGGCGCGCGTACCACGCCCTCGGTGGTGGCCTTCACGGAGAACGGCGAGCGTCTGGTCGGGCAACTGGCCAGGCGGCAGTCGATCATGAACCCGAAGGGCACCATCTACTCGGCGAAGAGGTTCATCGGCCGCCGCTTCGACGAGATATCGGAGGAA
>NZ_DATMLH010000277.1:0-6401 GCF_035570115.1 Mycobacterium sp. | reverse complement strand
CTCGCGCAGCGCGACTTCGCCCAACTCGTCGTCGTCGCCTTGGGCGTACGCTTCGCGCAGTCTGGGCGTCACCGCGAACGCGGTGCCGTTGACCGGCCACAACGAACCATCGGCGACGAGTTGCTGCAGCATGGCCAGGGTCACCGGGACGTAGATCCGCATCAGGCGGCACTCACCCGGGTCACTCGGTCGGACCGATCAACGTCGCGACATGGTCGTCCACGTAGGTCGACAGCTCGCGCGGTGGCCGCTGGTAGTTGTCGCTGACCACCGGACGGGCGGGCAGTTTGACCTTCGGTTTCTTCACGTCGCGATAGTCGATGGTGGACAACAGATGCGCCATCATGTTGAGCCGAGCGTGTTTCTTGACATCTGATTCCACGACATACCATGGGCTGCCCGGCGTATCGGTGAACACCATCATCTCGTCTTTAGCGCGGGAATAATCCTCCCACCGATACAGCGATTCCAGGTCCATCGGGCTGAGTTTCCATTGCCGTACCGGGTCATTCAGCCGCGCCTTGAACCGACGCAACTGCTCGTCTTCGGATACCGAAAACCAGTATTTCCGTAGCAGAATCCCGTCGTCGATGAGCATCTGCTCGAAGATCGGTGTCTGCCGGAGGAACAGCGCATGCTCTTGCGGTGTGCAGAATCCCATGACTTTCTCGACGCCCGCCCGGTTGTACCACGACCGGTCGAACAGCACGATCTCCCCTTTGGCGGGCAGATGCGCGATATAGCGCTGGTAGTACCATTGCCCGCGCTCCCGATCGGTCGGCGCGGGCAACGCGGCGATCCTTGCGACACGCGGGTTGAGATATTCGGTAATCCTTTTGATCGTGCCACCCTTGCCCGCGCCGTCGCGGCCTTCGAAGATCACCACGATGCGGGCACCGGAGAATCGCACCCACTCCTGCAGTTTGACCAATTCCGTTTGAAGCCTGAACAATTCGGCTTCGTAAACCTGGTTAGATATCTTGGGCAGCGGCGTCTTCGGTGACGTCTTCTGCGGCTTTTGCTGCTTTCGTTGCTTCGTCTTCGCCGACGATTCGTCGGCCGATCCGGTGCTCACAGCATCGAATGGTAAGTCGGCAAGCTGATTCTGCACCGGCGAAACGCAGCTCTATTGTGCGGCTTCCAACAATTCTTCGAGTGATTCGGCCAGTAGCACCGGTAGTACGTCGACATCGCTCATCGCGTCGCGGTCAGCATTGATGCCGAAATACAACATGCCGTTGTAAGAGGTCACGCCGATGGCCAGCACCTGGTTGTTGAGCAGCGGCGGTACGGCGTAGCTCTCCAGCAACTTTGCGCCGGCAATATAGATCTGCGACTGGGCGCCGGGCGCATTGGTGATCAACAGGTTGAACAGCCGCGCCGACAAACCGGTCGCGACCCGAATCCCCATGGCGTGCAGTGTCGGCGGCGCAAACCCCGACAGGGTCACGATCGTTCGCGCGTCGACCAGGCTGGATGCGGTCGGGTTGGATTCGGTGGTGTGTGCGATCTGTGACAGCCGCACGACCGCGTTGCCCTCCCCTACCGGCAGGTCGACCAGAAAGGGCGCCACCGCGCTGATCGCCCGCCCGCGGCTCGACGCGTCGAATGTCGCGTCCACGTAGACCGGCAAGGGCGCCATGGCCCGCACCATTCCGGTTGGCGCCGCCGCCTCGCCGCGCGACAACAGCCAGTTGCGCAGTGCGCCGGTGATCACCGCCAGCACCACATCGTTGACGTCGCAGTTGTAACGCGCTCGAATGGCCCGATAGTCATCAAGACGTCCGCGGGCGACCGTGAACCGACGGTTGCGGGACACCCTGGTGTTCAGCGGGCTGCTGGGCGCGGTGCCCCGCGCAAGCGTGCGAGCGACGTCGAAGAACCGTCGACCGACGTCGATCAGTTGGCCGGAATTGGTCGCCAGTTCGGTGACCCCGGTGCGGACGGCCCTCACCTGCGTGCGGGGGCGGGTGGCCCAGTCACCGAGGGCGCCCAACAACAGCCGGGTGGTGCCGGGTTCGCGGGCCGGTACCCAGAAGTCCTCGGGAAACGGCGGCGGACGCCGGCTCCGGTCTGCGATGACGTGACCGATGTCCGCCGCACCCATGCCGTTGATCAACGCCTGATGCGACTTGGTGTAGAGGGCGAGTCGATTTTTGGCCAAGCCCTCCACCAAGTACATCTCCCAGAGCGGCCGGGACTTGTCCAGCGGCCGTGCCGCCAGCCGGCCGATCAGTTCGTGCAACTGCTCGTCGCTGCCGGGCGACGGCAGCGCCGAGCGCCGGACGTGGTAGGTGATGTCGAAATCGCGGTCGTCGATCCACACCGGCCGGGCCAACCTCATCGTCACTTCCCGGACCTTCTGCCGGTACCGCGGTACCTTCGGCAGCCGCTGTTCGACGGTGGCCAGCAACGTTTCGTAGCTCAGCCCGGCGCGCGGCTGACGCAGGATCGACAGTGAGCCCACATAAAGCGGTGTGGCGGTGTTCTCCAGCTGATAGAACGACGCGTCCGAAGTGGACAACCTCGCCACGTCGCCTCTCCCTGGTATTTCCTCGCGTATTCGCCGGCAGATCGATCTGCCGCTCACGGTAACCGTCGGGGAGAGCCTGCCGCAGCGCGGGTACGGGCCCGCGACGATTGTGCGATGATCGTCACAGTCGTCTGCCACTCTCCAGCAGGCTTACTTTTCGGCCCCTTCGTAAGCATTGGGAGAGTGCAGCGTTGACCAGCCCAAGCCCATCCGATCGCGACGCGTTCGCCGTCCTGCCCGTCGTCGATTATGAACCGCCGGCGCGCGATGTCCGGCACTGTCGGCCGCCCAGACCCACAGCATTGCGGCGGCGTAATGCGCTTGTGCAGCAACGCCATTCAAGTCGGCCGCCTCCGACGGGTGGATCGTCGGCAATGTCGGCGCCGATGCGGCAAGCGGCGTGCTTCGCTGACGCAGCACTGCGCCGGGTGCTGGAAGTCATCGACCGTCGCCGCCCCGTCGCGCAGCTACACGGGTTGCTGGCCGCCGGTCTGGTCGACTCGGTGCTTTGCGCCCACCGGTTCGAGACCGGCCGGCTTGCGGCCGACGATAGCGCGGCGGCGGTGTTGCGCCGGTTGCGGCTGCAGGCGGTGGATGCCCCGGACCGGTTCACGGCGGCCGAGGTATTCGGCAGCTACAGCCGCGGGCCTCGCATCCACGCCATCGCCTGCCGCATCGAACGGGTCGCGGGCGGACGGTGGCAGGTGGTCGCCCTGCACATCGGCTGACCCACCGCGTCACACCGACTTGCGGGCACTGGCCGGCAACGGGCCGCCAGTGAAACGGGTGAGCACCGGACCGACGATCGCCAGCACAAACACATACGACGTTGCCAGCGCGGCAACCCCGGTGATCTGCGTGCCGACCAGGCCGATGATAATCAGCGAAAATTCGCCTCGGGCGATCAGCGTTGTGCCGGCGCGCAACTGGCCTCGCCGCGCCACTCCCTCGCGCCGAGCGGCGAACACTCCGGTGGCCACCTTCGTCGCTGCAGTGACCGCGGCCAGGATCAGGGCTATCGGGAGCTCCGGTAACAGCTGTGCGGGATTCACCGGCAGCCCGACCGCGACGAAGAAGATCGCGGCGAACAGGTCGCGCAGCGGACCAAGCAGCTTTCGGGCTCGTTCTGCAGTCTCACCGGTGAGGGTCAGGCCGACCAGGAAGGCGCCCACGGCGGCCGACGCATGCAGGTGCTCGGCCAGCGCTGCAACGATCAGGGTAATGCCGAGGACCCTCAGCAGCAGCTGCTCGGAATCCGGGTGCGTCATCAGCCGGCCGACGTGGTGGCCCCAGCGATACGACGCGGCAAACGCCATGCACAGCGCCGCGATCGCGGCGGCCACCTCGACGATCGCGAGCAACCAGCCGCCGCCCGCGCCCAGAACTGCCACCAGCGGCAGATAAACCGCCATCGCGAAGTCCTCGAGCACCAGCACCGCCAGCACCGCCGGCGTTTCGCGGTTACCGAGCCGGTGCAAGTCCGCCAGCAGACTCGAGATAACACCCGACGACGAGACGTAGGTGACGCCGGCCAACGCGAGGATCCCGACGCCGTTGAGCCCGAGCAGCCACCCTGCCACCGCACCGGGCGTGGCGTTCAGCACGAAGTCGACTGCGGCGGAAGGCAGGTGATGACGCAAACTGCTGGCAAATTCGGTCGCGGAGAATTCCAGACCCAAGGTCAGCAACAGCAGCACGACGCCGATCGGCGCGCCGGTGGTGATGAAGTGACCAGCGGTGGTCACCGGTGCGACTCCGCCGTTCCCGAGCGCCAAACCGGTCAGCAGATACACCGGTATCGGGGAGAGCGCGAACCGACGAGCGACCGTCCCCAGTAAGGCAAGCACGGTGAGGACGGCGCCGAGTTGCAGTAGTAGCGGCGCCGAAATCTGCACGCGCTCAGCCCTTATCGACGAGCTGCACGACTTTGGCAATGCCGGATTCGGTGCCGACCACCACCAGTACGTCGTTTGCATGCAGAATTTCAGCCGGCCCCGGCGATGCCATCACCACGTCGTTGCGCACGATCGCCACGATCGACGCGCCGGTGCGGGTGCGCGCCCGGGTGTCCCCGAGCGGCCGGTCCGCGAACGGGCTGCCCGGCCCGATGTGCACTTGACCGGCCTCGAGCCCTGGCACTTCGCGGGTCAACTCGGTGAAGCGCTCGGCGATGCGTGGTGCGCCCAGGATCTGGGCGACCGCGTCGGCCTCTTCGTCGGTGAAGTGGAAGATCGGCTGCGCTTGGTCGGGATCGTCGCGCGCATAACGGACGACGTCGAAGTCGCCGCTGCGCCGGGCGATGATCCCGATCCGCTCGCCGTCGTGGCTGGTGAACTCGTACCGCACCCCGATGCTGGGCAGCAGGACCTCTTTGACGTCCACAGCGGCTACCGCCGTTTGGCGGATTTCGGCTTGGCGTGCCGGCCTTGTCGGCGCGCGGCTTCACGCCGCTCGCGTCGACTGCCAGCGGCTCCGGCCGCTGCCGTCTGCGCGCCACCGTTGCCTTGCACTTGCGCCGAACCGTCCTCGGCCGGCCCAGAATACGTCAATTCGGGCGACTGCGTCTCAATTCCCTTGGCGCGCAACGCAGTCGCGGCTTCGCGTGGTCCGGCCGACTCGGCAGCCCCGCCAGCGGTCCGCTGCTGTGCGCTGGCCGCTGCAGCGGTGGCGAACTCCGCCAAGTCCTCCGGCTCCTCGACCGGTCCCACCTGCGGGGCCGGTACCGCCTCGACCGAGACGTTGAACAAGAAGCCGACCGACTCTTCCTTCAGGCCCTCGAGCATGCCGCTGAACATGTCGAAGCCCTCGCGCTGGTACTCGACCAGTGGATCGCGTTGGGCCATCGCGCGCAGCCCGATGCCCTCTTTGAGGTAGTCCATCTCATAGAGATGCTCACGCCACTTGCGGTCGATGACGTTGAGCAGCACGTTGCGTTCCAGCTGACGGATCGCGCCCTCGCCGGCGAGCTCCTCGAGTTCGGCCTCCCGCACGGCATAGGCACGCTCGGCGTCTTCGACCAACGCATCGAGCAGCTCCTCGCGGGTGAGCTCACCGGGCTCACCGATCGCCTCCGAGTCGAGCAGGTCTTTGTGGTCGATCTTGACCGGATACAGCGTTTTCAGCGCCTCCCAGAGCTGTTCGAGATCCCAGTCCTCGGCGTAACCCTCGGCGGTCGCTCCGTTGACGTAGGCGGTGATCACGTCGACGAGCATGTCGCGGGCCTGCTGCTGCAAATTCTCGCCCTCGAGGATGCGGCGGCGCTCCTCGTAGATGACCTTGCGCTGCTGGTTCATCACCTCGTCGTATTTGAGGACGTTCTTGCGGACTTCGAAGTTCTGCTGCTCGACCTGGGTCCGCGCGCTCTTGATCGCGCGGGTCACCATCTTGGCCTCGATCGGCACGTCGTCGGGCAGGTTGAGCCGGGTCAGCAGCGATTCCAGCGCCGCGCCGTTGAAGCGGCGCATCAACTCGTCGCCCAGCGACAGGTAGAAGCGCGATTCACCGGGGTCACCCTGACGACCGGAGCGACCGCGCAGCTGGTTGTCGATGCGGCGCGACTCGTGTCGCTCGGTGCCCAGCACGTACAGCCCGCCGGCCTCGATCACTTCCTCGGCCTCCGCGGCAGCGTCGGCCTTGACCACCGGCAGCTCCTCGTGCCACGCCTCCTCGTACTCGTCGGGCGTCTCAATCGGGTCCAGGCCTCGTTCGCGCAGTCGCAGGTCGCTCAGGAAGTCGACGTTGCCGCCCAGAACGATGTCGGTACCGCGGCCGGCCATGTTGGTGGCGACCGTGATGGCGCCGCGCCGGCCGGCCTGAGCGATGATGCCGGCCTCTTGCTCGTGGTATTTGGCGTTGAGCACGTTGTGCG
>NZ_DATMLH010000276.1:0-16413 GCF_035570115.1 Mycobacterium sp. | reverse complement strand
ACGCCACGCGCGGAGGTCCGTTGGTATTCGTCGACGACAATCCGGCGGTCGTCGATCTCGATGCCGGCCTGCTCGGCGTCCAGCTGATCGCCGTTGGGGCGCCGGCCGGTGGCCACCAACACGGCGTCGGTGTGCAGCGTCGAACCGTCGTCGAGTTCCAGCGCGATGCCCGAGCGATCTTGGTGGGAACCGACAACGTTGCGGTGGCTGCGCAATTCCCATTTGGACGACGCGATGCGGGTGAATCGTCTGCTCAGCGTGTCATCCAGGTGCCGAAGCAGTGCGCCGCCGCGGATCACCAAGGTGATCCGGACGCCGAGCGCGGAGAAGATATGTGCGAATTCGGCTGCCACGAAGCCGCCTCCGACGATGACCAGGTGTCGGGGCAGCTCCGGTATCCGCATGATGTCGTCGCTGGTGTGATAGCGGACCCCGCAGTCCAGGATGGCCTGCGGGACCACTGCTCGCGATCCCGCGGCGATCACCACCCGCTCGGCGATGAACTGCTCGCCGTCGTCGGTGCGCAGCAGGTAGCGACCGTCGGACTGAACCGCCCCGAAACGGGTGTGCCGGTCGTAGACGTCCACATTGGGCTCCGACCGGCGGTAGTCCTCACCGCCGATCGCGATCGGGTCGATGCGCCCGAAGACGCGCGAGACGATGTCGTCCCACCGCACCCGGTCGATGTGCGCGTCGACGCCGTAACGCGCTGCTGCGCGGATCGTTTCGGCGACCTCTGCGACGTAGACGAACATCTTGGTCGGTATGCATCCGACGTTGAGGCAGGTTCCGCCGAACGTTCCCTGCTCGCAGATCGCGACGCGTTTGTTCGCATAGCGCTCGTCGAGAATGCTGTTGCCTGAACCGGTTCCGATGATCGCGAGGTCGTAGGTTTCCATCCGGTAGCCCTTCAGCCGTTCTGGGACGCGACGTTGGAGGGGGCACCGAGGTTGTCATCCAGCCAAGTGTCCAGCTGCTGGTAAGCCACTTGCCGGGGCTGCGGCATCGACAAGAACACATCGTGCTTGGCGTCGCTCACCGGAACGATGGTGCTGCGGTTGCCGATGCAGCCGGCCCAGCGCGCGATATGTCTCACGTCGAGAACCGCGTCGCCGCATTGCAGAGCGATTTCGTCGGCGGTCTCCCTCACGCTGTGATCTGAGCGCAGGATCAGGTTGGGCACGCCGACGTCGAGCCCGCGATGCAGCCGCGCCTGACCACGTCGGATCGCGCGTAGCCAGCCGAAGGTGATGGGGAAGCCGCCCAGCGGTTTCCACTGCAGGTTGTAGTCGAACTCGCCGTCGTAGTCCCGGTGCAGGCTGGCGCCATAACCGCCGACCCCGTCGCCCGGCGCCCGGGCAACCCGCTTATCGCCGGCTCGCGCGATCGCGGCGATCAGCGCCGCCGTCGTCGGCCAGCGCAGCACCCCCGGACCGGGCAGATCCAGAAATGGGCTGTTGAGCACCAGCCCCGCGACGCCGGTTCGGGCTGTCGCGCCGCGCCGCCGCAGCCGGTCCAGCCACAGCGACACGATCAATCCGCCGGCGGAATGCCCGTACACCAGCACTCGGCCGGAACCGGTCTGCTCGCCGATGACCGCCAGCGCGCGGTCCAGCTCGGCGTCGTAGCGGGCCAGATCGGTGGTGAAGTGCGGGGTTTGGCCGGTTCGCCACGACCGCCCACATTTGTCCAGGTCGAGCGCATAGAAGGCGAAGCCGCGGTCCGCGAAGTGATCGGCCAGCGCGGTGTGAAAGAAATAGTCGGTGTACCCGTGCACGGCGAGCACCGCGTCGCTCGCCGTCCCGGCGTCGCCACGACGGAGCAGTGTCGCGACGATATCGCCCTCGCCGTCGGGATCGTCACCCAGCGGGATGGTGAGCTGCCAGTAGCCGGGTAGGACATCGGGCTGCCAGCCAGTCACGCACGCCAGCTTAAAGCGTGCCCGGCTACCGCTGGCCCGCGAACGGCACTGCGGCGATCACGCCACCGCCGTTGAGCGGTGGCCCGAGCAGCACGGTCGACGTATTGGTGCCCGGGTTGTAGTCGACGAGCGATTGACCGCCCCCGCAGGAAGTCGTTGTCCGCAGGTCGAGATAGGCCCCGTTGACACCCGCCACGACGACGCTGCGGCCAGATTCCACGCCGGACACCGACACCGGCGACGTCGTGCCGTCGGGGTTGAGCTTGGCCAGGTACTGGTAGCCGCATGCCCCTTCGGCCTGCACGAACGTGCCTGAGGGGAGCTGCCATGCGCTGACGTCGCGCAGATCGGGTCCTTTCTGACCGTCGTTGACCGCGGTAAGCGCGGTGGGTGGGCTGCCGTCGATCGGCGCCAACCACAGCCGCGAGGTAAATCCGGGAGCATCGCACGCGGCGAGGACGGTCGCGAGGGTCTCGTCCCACCACCGCAGCGGGCTGCAGTTGGTCTGACCCGGGATCGCAAGCGTCGGCCCAGGAGTGCCGTCATTGCCCACCAGCGCCAGGCCCGCCGACGTGCCCAGAACGAGGCGCATCCCGTCGGGCGTCGAGAGATAGTTCCCGTTGAACGGGCTGCCGAGCTTATCGGTCGGGTAGGTGAGTTCATGGTTGCCGGCGAGGTCGACCCGATCGAGCGTCGCGAGTTTGGAGTCGGGCCCGGGCGGCACGGACAACAACAGCGCCTTGCCATTCGGGCGGGTATAGCGGGGCGACCCCTGCACGGGCAACGTCGTCTGCCCGCCGGTGTGCAGGTCGACCATGATCGCCGTCGGCGGCGTGGCGTACTGCGCGTAGAACAGGGCGTGGCTGCCGTCGCCCGACCAGTCCACTAACTCCGGACTCGCCTGCTGGCCGGGCGGCGGGAAGGTGGTGATCGGATAGCGGCCTCCCGCGGGGTCGACCAGATACAGCGTTGTAGTGGCCGTCTCACGGTTGGGTGAGCCGGGGGGGAGTGGTGCGCCGGGCCTCCCCCCGCCGGGAACCGGGCTCCAGGTGGCCAACATCCACCCCGGAACGACCTGCGACCAGGGGATGGTCGCGATCGCGGCTTCGACACCGTGCGCCGCTGGCAGTCCAGCGGGCGTCGGCGAGGCTGGGTTGCCGGATCCTCCGTGCGCGGCGTCCGAACCGGTCGACGAGGAACACCCCGCCACCAGCACAGCGGCCAGCCCGACGGCCGAAGCCAAATTTCGCCAGGTCATGGCCCACAGCGTGGCAGATCACGGTGAAATCCGAGGCACAACCTCTCGAACAACGGCGACCGAGCCGGCCGGATAACCTGGCGATCTGAACAGCCCTCGATCGCAAAGGACAAAAGCCCGTTGTCAGGCCCGTCGGACCCGAAGGTCGCAGCCACGGCCGACGTCGTGCTGGTCGGGGCCGGGATCATGAGCGCCACCCTGGGTGCGTTGTTGCGGCGGCTGGAACCCGACTGGTCGATCACGCTGGTCGAGCGACTCGACGGTGCCGCGGCCGAAAGCAGCGACCCGTGGAATAACGCGGGTACCGGGCATTCCGGGCTCTGCGAGCTGTTTTACACACCGCAGCAGTCGGACGGCTCGATCGACATCAGCAAAGCCGTGCGCGTCAACGAGCAATTTCAGGTCACCCGCCAGTTCTGGGCTTACGCCGCAGAGAACGGCATCCTGTCCGACGTGCGCGGCTTCCTTCGTCCGATTCCGCATGTCAGCTTCGTGCAGGGGGCAGAGCGCGTCGGCTACCTGCGCCGCCGCCGACACGCGCTGGCCGCCAACCCGCTGTTTGGCCACACCGAGTGGATCGACGACGCCGACGAATTCGCCCGTCGGCTGCCGTTGATGGCGGCCGGGCGGGATTTTTCCGACCCCACCAAACCCATTGCCCTCGAATGGGCCGCCGATGGCACCGACGTCGACTTCGGCGCTCTGTCCAGACAGCTCATCGGCTACGCCGTTCGCAACGGCACAACCGTGTTGTTCGGCCAGGAGGTCCGCAACCTGGCCCGGCAACGCGACGGCAGCTGGACACTGACGATTCACAACCGCCGCACCGGTGAAAACCGAAAGCTGAACGCCAAATTCGTCTTTGTCGGTGCAGGCGGACAGGCGCTGCCGCTGTTGCAGAAGTCTGGCATCGAAGAGGCCAGGGGATTTGGCGGCTTTCCGATCGCCGGAAAGTTCCTGCGCAGTGGCAATCCCGCGGTCACGGCCGCGCACCGGGCTAAGGTCTACGGCTTGCCCGCGGTCGGCGCACCGGCGATGACGGCGGCGCATCTGGACGCCCGGATCGTCAACGGCCGGCCATGGCTGCTGTTTGGGCCGTTCGCCGGGTGGTCGCCGAAATTCCTGAAACACGGCCGCGTCACGGATCTGCCGCGCTCTGTCACGCCGGGCAATCTGGCGACCATCATCGGCGCCGGCGTCAACCAGATGAAATTGGTCAACTATCTGATCGGCCAACTGCAGTTGTCACAACCCGCCCGGGTCAGCGCGCTGCGAGAATTCGCACCCACCGCGAAGACTTGCGATTGGGAGCTGACCAGGGCCGGTCAACGGGTGCAGGTCATCCGTCCGGACAAGCGCAAGGGTGGGGTACTGGAATTCGACACCACCGTGCTGGGCGCCGCCGACGGCAGCATCGCCGGCCTGATCGGAGCGTCGCCGGGGGCCTCGACCGCGGTATCGGCGATGCTCGACGTGCTGCAGCGGTGCTTTTCCGACCGGTACCAGGCTTGGCTGCCTACCCTTAAAGACATGGTGCCGTCGTTGGGAGCCGAACTCTCCGGTGAACCGGCGCTGTTCGAGGAGGTGTGGTCATGGGCCAGCAAGGCCTTAGGGCTTAACCCTGATTGCCCGCCTTGCCCCCGCAAGCGGGTGGGGGTACCCGCGCCCGCGCAGCGGCGAGGGGGCGTGCCCCCACCTCAGGCCGCTGCGCGGCCGGCATCGTCGGTGGGCGACTCGGCGGGCGAGCCATGACCGCTGCATTGCACCGGGCATGGGCCAAAGACCTTGACGTGCCGACGCTTTACGCGCTGCTCAAGCTGCGGGTGGAGGTCTTCGTGGTGGAACAGGCCCGTCCATATCCCGAGTTGGACGGGCGCGATCTGCTCGCCGAAACCCGGCATTTCTGGCTGGAGGCCCCTGACGGCGAGGTGATCTGCACGCTGCGGCTAATGGAGGAGCATGCGGGCGGACACAAGGCATTTCGGCTCGGCCGGCTGTGCACCGAACGCAGCGCGCGCGGCCAGGGCCACACCACCCGGTTGTTGCGCGCGGCGCTGGCCGAGGTGGGCGACTATCCGTGCCGGATCAATGCGCAGATCTATTTAACGGACATGTATGCCCAGCACGGATTCGTCCGTGACGGCGACGACTTCCTCGACGACGGGGTTCCGCACGTGCCCATGGTGCGGCACGGCGCCGGCCCGGTGGGTGGGCACGGCGCCGGTCCGGTGGGCCAGCCGTGAAAACCTACCCCTTCAGCGCGATCGTCGGACACGACCAGCTGCGGCTGGCGCTGATTTTGTGTGCGGTGCGCCCGGAGATCGGCGGGGTGCTGATCCGTGGCGAGAAGGGCACCGCCAAGTCGACGGCCGTGCGCGGCCTGGCCGCACTGCTTTCGGCAGCGAGTGACCCGGCCGGCGCTGACGCTCGTCTGGTCGAGTTGCCGATCGGTGCCACCGAGGACCGGGTAATCGGCTCACTGGATCTGCAGCGGGTGCTGCGCGACGGCGAGCACGCATTCTCACCAGGCCTGCTGTCCCGTGCCCACGGCGGTGTGCTCTATGTCGACGAGGTGAATCTGCTGCACGACCACCTGGTCGATCTGCTGCTGGATGCCGCCGCGATGGGGCGAGTGCACATTGAGCGCGACGGGATCTCGCATTCGCACGAGGCTCGGTTCGTGCTGATCGGCACGATGAATCCAGAGGAGGGCGAGTTACGCCCGCAGCTGCTGGACCGGTTCGGCCTCACCGTCGACGTGCACGCGTCGCGGGACATCGACGTCCGGACACAGGTGATTCGGCAGCGGATGGACTATGAGGCGGACCCGGACGCTTTCGCGCAGCGTTATGCCGCCGACGACGCCGAACTTGCCCGCCGAGTCGCCTCCGCGCGCGAGCTTGTCGACGATGTGGTATTGCCGGACAACGAGTTACGGCGGATCGCAGCACTGTGCGCCGCGTTCGACGTCGACGGCATGCGGGCTGATCTGGTGATTGCCCGAACCGCGGTTGCCCACGCGGCGTGGTGTGGCTGCGACACGGTGAGCGAGCAGGACATTCGGGTGGCCGCCGAGTTGGCGCTGCCGCACCGGCGCCGGCGTGACCCGTTCGACGATCCCGGAATCGACCCGGGGCAACTTGACGCTGCATTGGCGGAGGCGGCCGGCCCGCCCGATGATCCCGAGCCCGACCCCGAACCGCCCGGTGGTGGCCAAAGCATGAATGACGCTGAACATCAGAATGATTCGCCGCTCCCAAAAACACACGCGAAGCCCAGCGACACTCCGTCGGCGACTTTCCGAACCCGTGCGCTGACTGTGCCCGGCGTCGGTGCTGGCGCGCCGGGCCGTCGATCGCGGGCCCGCAACGCCTCGGGCAGCGCGGTGGCTGCCACCGACTCGCAGGCCGAGGGACATGGCCTGCATCTGTTCGCCACCGTGTTGGCTGCTGCCGAACATGCCGAGGGAGCGGGTCGGCTGCGGCTGCAACCGGCCGATGTGCGCCGAGCGGTCCGGGAGGGCCGCGAAGGCAACCTGGTCATCTTCGTCGTCGACGCATCCGGGTCGATGGCGGCCCGAGACCGGATGGCTGCGGTGAGTGGCGCTACTTTGTCGCTGTTGCGCGACGCCTATCAGCGGCGCGACAAGGTTGCGGTGATCACCTTCCGCGCGCAGGAAGCGCGGCTGCTACTGCCGCCGACGACGTCGGCGCACATCGCCGGGCGGCGGCTGTCGCGCTTCGACACCGGCGGCCAAACTCCCCTTGCGGAAGGTCTGCTCGCCGCACGCGAACTGCTGGTCCGCGAAAAGGTGCGCGATCGGGCCCGACGCCCCCTGGTGGTGGTGCTCACCGACGGCCGGGCCAATGCCGGACGAGACCCGTTGGGCCGCAGCCGATCAGCGGCGGCGCTGCTGGTCGCCGAAGGCACGGCCGCGGTGGTCGTCGACTGTGAAACGTCGTATGTCCGGCTCGGTTTGGCACAGCAGTTGGCGGCGCAGCTTGGCGCCCCGTCGGTGCGGCTGGAACAGCTGCGAGCCGACTATCTGACCCGGGCCGTGCGCGGCGCGGCCTGAACCGCCGAGAGGTAACCGCTTATGCCACAGGGTCGTCCGCTTGCGGTCCCCGAGGACGGGCTGAGCACCCGAGCCAGACGCAACCTGCCGGTGCTGGCTGTACACACCGGCGCGGGCAAAGGAAAGTCGACGGCCGCCTTCGGAATGGCGTTGCGGGCATGGAACTCCGGTTTGAGCGTCGCGGTGTTCCAGTTCGTCAAGAGCGACAAGTGGAAGGTCGGTGAGGAGGCGGCGTTCCGCCAGCTGGGGCGGCTGCATGAGGAGCATGGGCTGGGTGGGCCGGTGGAATGGCACAAGATGGGCACCGGCTGGTCCTGGATACGTAAGTCACCCAAGACCGGCAGCGACGACGACCACGCCGCGGCAGCCGCGGACGGCTGGGCCGAGATCGCCCGCCGGCTGGCCGCGGGGCGCCACGACTTCTACGTGCTCGACGAGTTCACCTATCCGCTGAAGTGGGGCTGGGTCGACGTCGAGGAGGTGGTGCAGACGCTGCTCGCCCGACCGGGCCGCCAGCATGTGGTGATCACCGGTCGCGACGCTCCCTCGCGGTTGGTCGACGTCGCCGACCTCGTCACCGAGATGACCAAGGTCAAGCACCCGATGGATGCCGGCCGCAAAGGCCAGAAGGGCATCGAGTGGTGACGGTCCCCGCTGTCATGATCGCCGCACCCGCGTCGGGCAGCGGAAAGACCACCGTCGCGACGGGCTTGATCGGCGCGATGCGGCAGGCAGGGCATGTCGTGGCTCCCTTCAAGGTCGGCCCGGACTTCATCGACCCGGGGTATCACGCGCTGGCAGCCGGCCGCGTTGGTCGCAACTTGGATCCGGTTCTGGTGGGGGAGCAGCTGATCGGGCCGCTCTACGCGCACGGTGCTGCCGGCGCGGACATCGCCGTAATCGAAGGAGTGATGGGACTTTTCGATGGTCGCATCGACTCCGGCGCGCGCATACCGGCGTCCGGGTCCTCCGCACACGTCGCGGCCATGCTCGCCGTTCCGGTTGTCCTGGTGGTCGATGCGCGCGGCCAAAGCCAGAGCATCGCGGCGCTTCTGCACGGGTTTTCGACATTCGATCCCGCGACCCGCATTGCCGGCGTCGTGCTCAACCGGGTGGGGTCGGCACGACATGAGCAGGTGCTGCGGCAGGCATGCGAGCAGGCCGGTGTCCCAGTACTGGGCGCGATTCCGCGCCGCGACGAATTAGAGGTGCCGTCGCGGTATCTGGGTTTGGTCACCGCCGTTGAATACGATCGGCGTGCGCGGGACGCGGTCGCGGCGATGACGAATCTGATCGCCCGTCACGTCGATGTCGGCGCCGTGTTCGGGCTCGCCCAGTGCCGTGTCGCCGATCCGGCGTGGGACCCGTCGGCCGTTGTGGCCGAACCCGTCACCGAGCCGGTCACGGTGGCGTTAGCCGGCGGAAAGGCGTTCAGTTTCGGTTATGCCGAACACGCCGAGATGGTCCAGGCATGCGGCGCCGACGTCAAGGAGTTCGACCCGCTCGTCGAACCGCTGCCTGACGGCACCGACGCGGTGCTGTTGCCCGGCGGCTTCCCCGAGCAATTCGCCGCCGAACTGTCGGGTAATGACGTCGCCCGGCGCCAGGTCAACGCGTTGGCGGCCGCCAACGCGCCGATTCACGCCGAATGCGCCGGGCTGCTATACCTGGTTTCCGAGCTCGACGGGCATCCGATGTGCGGCGTGCTGGCCGGATCGGCACGCTTCACCGAGCACCTCACCTTGGCCTATCGCGACGCTGTCGCGGTGACCGATTCGCCACTGTACCGCGCAGGCCAGCGGGTCGTCGGACACGAATTCCACCGCACCGCAGTCACATTCACCGACGCCTACCAGCCAGCGTGGATATATCGGGGCGCAAACGTGGATGCCGTGCGCGATGGCGCGGTCCACGACCGAGTGCACGCTTCGTATCTGCACACGCATCCGGCTGCGACCCCCGAGGCGGTGGCGCGCTTCGTGGCCCACGCCGCAGCTGCGAAAATCGCCGGGTGACGACGCCGGAGAACCCCTATCTGGTCGGCCTGCGGCTGGCCGGCAAGAAGGTTGTCGTGGTCGGCGGCGGCACCGTGGCTCAACGCCGGCTTCCGCTGCTCATCGCCAGCGGAGCAGACGTGCACGTCATCACCCGTACGGCCACCCGCGCGGTCGAGGCGATGAACGCGATTACCTTGTCGCTGCGCGAGTATCGCGATGGCGATTTGGCCGGCGCATGGTATGCGATCGCGGCCACGGACGACGCGCAAGTGAACTCGGCGGTGGTTGCCGAGGCCGACCGGCACCGAATCTTCTGCGTCCGCGCCGATATCGCGGTCGAGGGCACCGCCGTGACTCCGGCATCGTTTAGCTATGCCGGCCTGTCGGTGGGAGTCCTGGCTGGTGGCGAGCACCGTCGTTCGGCGGCAATCCGCTCGGCGATCCGCGAGGCACTGCAGCAGGGGGTCATCACCGCCGAGAGCACCGATGTGGTGCGCGGCGGGGTGGCGCTGGTCGGCGGCGGGCCCGGAGATCCGGAACTGATCACCGTCCGCGGCCGGCGGCTGCTCACCCAGGCCGACGTCGTCGTCGCCGATCGGCTGGCGCCGCCGGAGCTGCTCGCCGAGCTGCCCCCGCACGTCGAGGTGATCGACGCCGCCAAAATCCCCTACGGGCGGGCGATGGCTCAGGACGCCATCAACGCCGTCATGATCGAGCGGGCCCGGGCCGGTCAGTTTGTGGTGCGCCTCAAGGGGGGCGACCCGTTCGTGTTCGCGCGCGGATACGAGGAGCTGCTGGCGTGTGTCGATGCCGGCGTTCCGGTGACGGTGGTCCCCGGTGTGACGAGTGCCATAGCGGTGCCCGCGTCGGTGGGTGTTCCGGTCACTCACCGCGGCCTAAATCACGAGTTTGTGGTGGTGAGCGGCCATGTTGCGCCGGGGCACCCCGAATCGTTAGTAAATTGGGACGCATTGGCGGCGATGTCCGGCACGATCGTTTTGCTGATGGCGGTGGAGCGCATCGAGCTCTTCTCCGAAGCGCTGCTGAAAGGCGGCCGACCTGCGGATACGCCGGTATTGGTGGTCCAACACGGAACGACGGCCGGCGAACATACGTTGCGGGCCACCCTCGCTGACGCGCCGGAAAAGATCCGTTCAGAGGGAATTCGGCCCCCCGCGATCATCGTGATCGGTACGGTAGCGGCATTCGGCGGTTAAAAGATTCCTAAGATTACTGTAGGGTAAGTTCTTATGACGGCTCTCAACGACGCAGAGCGGGCTGTCCACGAATGGACGTCTGAACGCTCCGAGCGAGTAGTTCATATGCCCCCAGCGCCCGCACCCAAGACGGCCGCAAGCCCTCCAAGCAGGACTTCCTCGACGTGGCGGCCGTCTCGACGCTTTTTCTCCGCCGTCATCGCCATCTGCGGAATGCAGCTGATGGCGACCATGGACGGCACCATCGCGATCGTCGCGCTTCCCAAGATTCAGAACGATTTGGGCCTGACCGATGCCGGGCGTAGCTGGGTGATCACCGCCTACGTGCTGACTTTCGGCGGTTTGATGCTGCTCGGCGGCCGCCTCGGTGACACCATCGGCCGCAAACGCACCTTCACCGTTGGGGTCGCGCTTTTCACCATCGCCTCGGCCTTGTGTGGCATCGCCTGGGATGACCCGACCCTGGTCACCGCACGGTTACTGCAGGGTGTGGGCGCGGCGATCGCCACACCCACCGGCTTGGCGCTCATCGCCACCACCTTTGCCAAGGGCCCGGCCCGTAACGCCGCGACAGCGGTGTTCGGCGCGATGGCCGGCGTCGGGTCGGTCATGGGCTTGGTCGTCGGCGGGGCGCTCACCGAGCTGTCCTGGCGGCTGGCGTTCCTGGTCAACGTGCCGATCGGACTGGTGATGATCCACCTGGCCCGCAACACGCTGCGGGAAACCCAGCGGGAGCGAATGAAGCTCGACGCCAGCGGCGCTGTCCTTGCCACACTGGCCTGCACCGCGGCCGTTTTCGCCTTCTCCGTCGGCCCGGAAAAGGGTTGGATCTCCGTCACCACTATCGGTTCGGGCGTGGTGGCCTTGGTGGCGTTCATCGCGTTCGCGATCGTCGAGCGCACCGCCGATAACCCTGTCGTGCCGTTAGACCTGTTCTTCGACCGCAACCGGCTGGCTACCTTTGTGGCGATCTTCCTGGGTGGCGGTGTGTTGTTCACGGTCACGGTGCTGATCGGCCTCTATGTGCAGGAGCTGATGGGCTACACGGCGCTGCGCGCCGGCGTCGGCTTCATCCCGTTCACCATCGCGATGGGCATCGGCCTGGGCGCCTCTTCTCAGCTGGTGTCGTGGTTTCAGCCGCGGGCCGTAGTGATCACCGGCGGAATCCTGGTGGTGGGTGCGATGGTCTACGGTTCGACGCTCGATCGCGCCATGCCGTATTTCCCGACCTTGGTGACGCTGATCACGCTCGGCGGCATCGGTATCGGCATGATCATCGTCCCGCTGGCGCTCTCGGCGATCACGGACGTCGGCTTTGACCGGATCGGGCCGACGTCGGCGATCGTGATGATGCTGCAGAACCTCGGTGGGCCGGTCGTCCTTGCCGTCATTCAGGCCGTCATCACGTCGCGCACGCTGTATTTGGGCGGCACCAATGGGCCGGTGAAGAACATGAACACCGCTCAGCTGCATGCGCTTGATCACGGCTACACCTACGGCCTGCTCTGGGTGGCCGGGGTCGCCGTCCTGACTGGCGCCGTCGCGCTGTTCATCGGATACAGCGCCAAGCAGGTGGCCCACGCTCAGGAAGTCCAGCACGCCCTCGACGTCGGAGAGATCTAGCTCTCCGACGACCACCCGCCGTGCCCGGCTGGATCGCGTTCACGGTTAGGCTTGCGCGCTGTGATCACCCGGATGTCCGAGCTGTTCTTGCGCACGCTGCGCGACGACCCCGCCGATGCCGAAGTTGCCAGCCACAAGCTGTTGATCCGCGCGGGGTACGTCCGACCGGTCGCGCCTGGGCTGTACAGCTGGCTGCCCCTCGGGTTGCGGGTCCTGCGCAACATCGAACGCGTCGTGCGGCAAGAAATGAACGCCATCGGCGGGCAGGAGATCCTCTTTCCGGCCTTGCTGCCGCGCGGACCCTACGAGACGACGAACCGCTGGACCGAGTACGGCGACGGTATTTTTCGGCTCCACGACCGTCGCGGCAACGACTATCTGCTTGCCCCGACCCACGAGGAAGTCTTCACCCTGGCGGTGAAAGGGGAGTACAGCTCCTACAAAGACTTCCCGCTGGTGCTCTACCAGATCCAGACCAAGTACCGCGACGAGGCGCGGCCTCGGGCCGGCCTGCTGCGGGTCCGCGAGTTCGTGATGAAGGACTCCTACACCTTCGACGTCGACGACGCCGGGCTCAAGGCTGCCTACCACGCGCACCGCGAGGCCTACCAGCGCATGTTGGACCGGCTGCAGGTGCGCTATGTCATCGTGTCCGCGGTATCGGGCGCGATGGGCGGGTCGGCCTCCGAGGAGTTCCTGGCCGAGAGCGCGGTCGGTGAAGACACCTTCGTGCGTTGCCCGGCATCTGGCTACGCCGCCAACGTCGAGGCGGTCGTCACCGCTCGCCCGGAAAGCCGACCGATCGACGGGCTGCCCGAGGCGGTGGTCCACGACACCGGCGACACCCCGACCATCGCGACTTTGGTCGAGTGGGCGAACAGCGCCGACTTGGGCCGCACTGTCACCGCCGCCGACACGTTGAAGAACGTCATGCTCAAGGTGCGCCAACCGGGCGGAGACTGGGAGCTGCTGGCAATCGGCGTACCGGGCGACCGCGAGGTCGACGACAAGCGGCTGGGCGCCGCCCTCGATCCAGCCGAATACAAACTGCTCGACGATGCCGACTTCACCAGGTATCCGTTTCTAGTGAAGGGATATATCGGCCCGAAATCGTTGCGCGACAACGATGTTCGTTATCTCGTCGACCCGCGCATCGTGGACGGAACCAGCTGGATCACCGGCGCCGACAAACTCGGGCAGCATGTCGTCGGGTTGGTCGCCGGCCGCGACTTCACCGCCGACGGCACCATCGAGGCCGCCGAAGTGCGCGACGGCGATCCGTCTCCCGATGGCGCCGGGCCGCTGGTCTCGGCACGCGGCATCGAGGTCGGCCACATCTTCCAGCTCGGTCGCAAGTACACCGATGCCTTCACCGTCGACGTGCTCGGTGAAGACGGCAAACCGGTGCGGGTGACCATGGGTTCTTACGGTCTCGGGGTGTCGCGGCTGGTAGCGGTCATCGCCGAACAGCACCACGACGAGCTGGGGCTGCGGTGGCCGCCCGAGGTTTCGCCGTTCGACGTGCATCTGGTGATCGCCAACAAGGATGCCGAGGCGCGCGCCGGGGCCACCGCGCTGGCCGCCGATCTGGATCGGCTGGGCATCGAGGTGCTGCTCGACGACCGGCAGGCATCGCCCGGGGTGAAGTTCAAGGACGCCGAACTGCTCGGTGTGCCGTGGATCGTCGTGGTGGGACGCGGCTGGGCGGACGGCACTGTCGAGCTGCGCAATCGGTTCACCGGCGAGACCCGTGAATTGTCGGTCGGCGCCGGGCTGGCCACCGACCTCACGGCTGCGGTGTCGGCTCGGCGCGGTTAGTCGCTGCCGGGGAAGGCCGTGGTGATCGGCCAGTCGCCCAGCGCCTGCTTCCATCGGGCGGCCAGCACGGCGCTTTGGGTCAACGCGGTCACCCCGAACCGTCGGTCTTGCGGGTCCTGCGCCTGTTCGATGACCGCCCGCCAGGCCAACTCGCTGTCCTTCTCCATTTGCGCGGCCAGGCGGGTCGCATCGGTCGGGTTGTTGACCGGCATCGGCAGTTGGTAGCCCGCGGCGGCCACCGGGGCGCTGACCGAGCGGGCGGCGAGCATCGCGATCACCTGGTCACGCCGTTGGCGATGCTGGTTCAGCGCAAAAGACACCAGGCTGTTGGCGTCGGGCTGGCAGTGGGCGGACACGATGCCGTAGCCGTAGATCACGGAGTGCTCGGTGGTCAGTGCGGCGCACAGCGCGGTGTCGTAGGGCGTGTCGTGGCCTGATGGCTCAGCGGACGTCATGAGGCCGATCCTCCGAACACCAGCGCAACGCTGTAGGCCGCCGTGCACGCGGCGGCGATGGAGCCGAGCAAGCCCGCCCGATATCCCGACGACGTGGTGGCCAGATGGGTGGCGCTGGCCGCGGAGGTGCGCAACGAATTGGTCACGTCGGACAGCGACGGTGGGGGCGCCGCGGCGGCCGAGGTGGTGGGTGTCGGGCTGGTGGTCTGACTGGAGGTGGATGTCGGGTTGACGGCGAGACGGGCGATCTCAGTGGCCAGCGCCTGTGCGTGTCGAGCGCGTTCGGAGGCAACCTCGGTCAGCGCCGCGCTAACCGGCTGGGCCGCGGCCGCGGCTGCCGCGGTGGCCAGCTCGCTGTCATGCCGGGCCAGTTTCAATTGCGATTCGAGTTCGTCGACCGCCGGCGGTGCGGGCGGCGAACTGCAGGCGGACCCCGTGATCCCGAGCAGGGCGAGAGCGGCGCCGCCGGCCAGTACCCGCCGCCTGCTGACCGCCGGGCTGACAACGGACGGCGTGCGTGGCACAGCAACATCCTGCCATTGCTCTGACCGGGCCTTGCACAGCCCGGCGTAACGCCGGGTAAGCCAGCCGCGATCAGGGTTTGTACGGCATTCCTGGCGTATCGTTATTGGTTGCGCCGTGGACGCGCTGAATCGTGCGAACCGGAGCACCGCCGGACCGGACAACTCAAGATGAGGAGCTCGCCGTGGCCATCGGGCTACCGTCACAGACGCAGGTGATCGAGCTACTCGATGGTGAGTTCGCGCGCGCAGGCTACGAAATTGAGGATGTCGTCATCGATGTGCGGTCCCGTCCGCCGCGAATAACCGTGATTGCCGACGGCGACACCGCCCTCGATCTGGACACCATCACCACGCTGTCCCGTTCCGCGTCGACCTTGCTGGATGCGGTGAAAAGCATTGCGGGTGGCTATGTGCTGGAAATCAGCTCGCCTGGCGTGGACCGCCCGCTGACCACCGAGAAGCACTTCCGCCGCGCGCGGGGCCGCAAGGTCGAACTGGCGCTGGCCGACGAAACGCAAATCACCGGACGAGTTGGCGAGATATCCGATAACACGCTGATGCTGGTGGTCCGCGACGAGCGGGCCCGGGACTGGGCGGTGCGTCCGGTGCCGATCGGTGATATCCGGAAAGCTGTTGTCCAGGTTGAGTTTTCGCCTCCGTCCAAACGCGAACTGGAGCTAGCGGCTGCCGATCGGAGTGCGGAGACGGGAGGCAGAACATGAACATCGACATGGCCGCTCTGCACGCGATCGTGGTGGAACGAGGAATCTCGTTCGACGACTTGCTCGAGGACGTCAAGGCCGCGGTGCTCAGCGCTTACCGGCACTCCGAGGGCCACCAGCCGGATGCGCATATCGAAATCGACCGCAAAACCGGTGCCGTCCAGGTGTTCGCTCGTGAGCTCGACGACGACGGGATCGTGCTCAGCGAATGGGAGGACACTCCGGAGGGTTTCGGCCGGATTGCCGCCACCACCGCAAGGCAGGTGATGCTGCAGCGGCTCCGCGACGCGGAGAACGAGCGCAATTACGGCGAGTTCTCCACCCATGAGGGCGAGATCGTCGCCGGTGTGATCCAACGCGATAGCCGGGCCAACTCGCGTGGTCTGGTTGTCGTCCGGCTGGGCAGCGAGACCAAAGGGTCTGAGGGTGTGATCCCGGCGGCAGAACAGGTACCGGGTGAGGCTTACGAGCACGGGGACCGGGTGCGCTGCTACGTGGTGGGTGTGAGCCGCGGTGTCCGCGAGCCGGTGATCACATTATCCCGCACGCATCCCAACCTGGTGCGCAAGCTGTTCTCGCTGGAAGTCCCCGAGATCGCCGACGGGTCGGTGGAGATTATCGCGGTGGCACGCGAAGCCGGTCACCGCTCGAAGATCGCGGTTGCTTCACGGGTTCCGGGCCTGAACGCCAAGGGCGCCTGCATCGGCCCGATGGGCCAGCGGGTGCGCAACGTGATGAGCGAGCTGTCCGGGGAGAAGATCGACATCATCGACTTCGACGACGACCCGGCGCGCTTTGTCGCT
>NZ_DATMLH010000275.1:0-22913 GCF_035570115.1 Mycobacterium sp. | reverse complement strand
GTGATGCCAGTAATTTTGTGAATCACGTTGATTGGGCTGCCGTTGTCCGTGTTCGCCAGCGCGATCGACGACGACAGGCCCTGCGTCCAGACGATGAAGCCCATGAACGCCGCCGCGATGAGGTAACCGAAATGCGCATCGGTGAAGCGCTTCGCGACCTGACGGGCGACCAGTGCACCGGCTACCAGGCCGAGTCCCCAGTTCAGCAGGGAGAGTGCAGCGCTCACGCAGAAACACAGGAGGGCTCCCTGGACCTGGTTCCTCGGTTTGCTCGCGATATGGACGATGGCCCGCTTCAGGACCGGCGCTTCGGCGAGCGTGTAGCCCGTCACGAGGATCAGGACCATCTGAAAGGCGAACGTGAAGATGTTCTGCGATCCCCACACACCGCCGTACCACGCCTTGAGCATGCCGCTGGGCGAGGCGCCGTGTACCAACAGGGCGACCAGCGCGGCGACGATGAGGGTAAGGATGAACGCGAACAGGTACGGATCGGGCATCAGGCGTTCGACATACCTGACACACAGCGCGGTGAGCGATTGCATGACGCCGCGCCCTTGGGGTTTGTGTTCGTCGCCCGACGGCTGTGGCTGTTCGGGCTCGGCCTCTGGCGCGCCGCTCGTGGCCGTTGCGTCTCCGCCGGTGGCCTCCGGGTCATCGCTTGTGGCCTCAGGGTGTTCGCTCGTCGTCATTGACCTACCCTCGCAGGTCGTGGTGTCTCGTTTCTTGTCTCACACCGCGTGTCTCGAATCCCAACCGTCGGTGGGCAACGAGAAAATCATCGGCTGACGATGAAGGTCAGTGTTGACGACGGCATACCGCGATGCACCTCACCGGAAACCTCCAGGGCGCGATATCCCACTATCGACGCAACGCCGGGAGCGCTCCGTGGCGGCGCGGTAACGAATTCCCCGACGCGGCCCTTCTCGTGGCCAACCACAACTACCACGGTAATGGTTTACGGAAGTTGGAAACCCTATCTGGGAGTCGGAAGCTGTTGACGGTAGGCTGCGCCGATGCAGTTCGCTGTCGCGGTTGTGGCACCTCAGGGCGATGTGCACAGCCAGGCGTTTCGCGAGGTTGCCGAGGGGTTGCACCACGCTCTGCTAGCACTCGGCCACGACTCGTTATTGACCACTGGTCTCGACCACGACGAGCGGCACAACATCGTGTTCGGCTCGAACCTCCTCGCCTTGCACCGGTGGGAGCCGCCAAAGAATTCGATCTTGTACAACCTCGAGCAGGTTTATGACGACTCACCCTGGATGACGCCGGCGCTTCTCAGTCTTTTCAGGCGCCACCGGGTATGGGATTACAGTCAAGCCAACATCGAGCGCCTCGCCGCCTGGCAAGTACCTCGGCTCACGCACGTTCCGATCGGATACGTCCCCGAGCTGACCCGAATCGTCCCGGCCCCTGAGGACATCGACGTGCTTTTCTACGGGATTTACAGCGAGCGTCGGCGTGCTGTGCTAGAGGCTCTGCACGCCAGAGGTTTTCGAGTTGAATGGCTATTAGGCCTTTACGGGGGCGCCCGCGATGCGGTGATCGCGCGTTCGAAGGTCGTCATCAACATGCACTTGCACGACGCGCAGGTGTTCGAGATGGTACGTGTTTCATATCTATTGGCCAATAGACGCGCGGTGGTTTCCGAGCGCGGTGCCCATCCGGCTGAGGAGGCCGATCTGGAATCGGGGATCGCGTTCGCGGCCTACGACGAATTGGTCGATCGCTGTGTGCAGCTCCTTGGCGACGAGCACGCGCGCCGCGAGCTCGCCGAACGGGGCTACCAGATTTTCTCCGCCCGCAGCCAGTCCGCGATCCTGCGCGACGTTCTGTCGTCCAGCCTCGACTGAGCAGTGGACATCACGGGGTCAACCTGACCGGGTGAGCAGCCAGCGAGTGCTCGGGGGTCACAACTACGTCGACATGTTGACCCCTGCCCCCACCCTCGTCGTCTCAGGGGGATGAATACGTCGATGTCGTCTCCCCGGTGGGGAGAACCGTTGCCGGATCCGACGGCGCCGGACTGCCGTAGCACCCGCGAGATGCTCTACTTCACCGCCGCGCGTCGACAAGGGCCGGGATGGGCCCCTTTGCGACCGTGGTGCACGGCGATTCGAGAGGAAAGTCCTGGTCCGTCGAACGGATCCGGATAGACCGGACGATGGTGGCGAGCGCGAGGGTTGTGACCAGCATCGCGAAGTGTTCACCGATGCACGAACGTGGCCCGGCGGCGAACGGGATGAACTGCCAGCGGTCGCGGTTCGCGGAGTTCTCCGGGCTGAACCGATCGGGGTCAAAGACCAGCGGGCGCTCCCACAAGGCCGGATCCCGGTGCAGGGCATTGATCCCGACGGCCACAATGCTGCCCGCTTCCACTCGGTAGCCGTCCACCGCGATGTCGCGCACCGCCAACCGGCCGACCCCTGCGGCCGGCGGGCACAGTCGCAACGACTCGTTGAGCACCTGGGCGGTGTAGGTGAGCCGGGGGACATCGTCGGGCGTTAGTTCTCTATCGCCGATCTCGGCAACCTCGGCGGCGACCCGGTTCTGTATGTCGGGATGGTGCCCCAGCTCCCACAAGGCGTATGTCAGCATCGTCGCCGTCGTGTCGTGGCCGGACAACATGAAGATCAGCAGCTCGTTGCACATGTCGTCGTCGGACAGTGGCCGGCCGGTGTCTTGGTCAGTGGCCGCGATCAACGCCTGAACCAGCGGTGCATCGCGGGTCGGATCTGCGCGGCACGCCTGCAGGATGTCCATGGTGACCTGGCGCATCGTCGCAACCGCGGTGCGAGCGCGACGGCGTGACGGCGTCGGGAGCCACCGCGGCGCACGTATCGGCCGTAATGCACGATCGGTCGCGTAGGCCGACGCCACGTGCATGTTCTGTGCGATCTCGTTGCCGAATTCGTTGACGTCGACGCCGAGAATCGAGTGGCCGAGCGACCGCATGGCGAGCCGGCGGCACTCGGCGTCGAGGTCGACGTCACCTACCTCGCGCCAGTGATCGGCGAACGTTTGCGCCGCCTGCGTCATGTGTCCGCCAAAGCTGCCGACGTTTTGTTTGGTGAACACCGGTTGTAGTGCGCGTCTGCGCGGAGCCCATTCTCTGTTGGGCAGGCAAAACAGGTTGTCGCCCACCACGTTCCGCACTTCCACGTGGATCTGACATCGCTCGGTGAGTCCGTCCGTGCGTCCCAACACATCGCGCACCCCGGTTGGCGAGGTGACCAGCACAAGGGCCGGGGCAAGGAACTTTGGCAGTGGTACGAATCGGGTCACCGGTCCGCCGGCCTCGCTCAGCAGTGCTAGTCCGGTGTGCAAAACCCGCGCGGCTGACAGCACCTGCAGAATGGGCAGCGGATTTTTCGGCGCCAGCGGAAGTGTGGCCACATCGAGTCTGTCGATCGTCGCGGTCATTGCACCAAGAATCATGCCGTGCCTGGCGGATTGCAAGTCTTTGTCCCTGCTCCGTTCTCGGTCTTGAACTCGGTGTGCGTGAGTGGGCGGCATGCGAAGACCCTCTCCGATAGCCCTGACACCGGACGGGGCCCATGGTGGAAATGAACGACGCCGACTTGGCGGCCTGGCGTGCTGGGGGCCACGTCTCGCTATCGCACGCGAACTCGAGGCGTTCCTCTCAGCTGTATGCGGTTAGCAGCATCCACTGATCGCGCCGGCTGCCGCCGCGATTGTTTCGATCGCACGCTGGTCGCTGTCGTCAGGTGCGCCAGTGGAGTATATCCGTACGACGGCTTCTATTGCCGCCGCGGCACATTCGACAGGACTCCCTGGTACCGGATCGGCGCCACCGAGGGGGATCAACTCTGCCAGTTGGTCCAGCTCGATCAACTCGGCGTCAATCTCGACTTGCTGGAGCTTGCCACGCAGCCGCGTGGTGAGTTCGTTGGGTGCGGGTGTGGGACCCGTCTTGAGCCGTTGCCGCACGGCGCGCAGCGGCCGCACAACCTCGCGATGCCACGCGTCTACCCGGGATCGGGCCGCATCGAGGCAGGAGGTGGTTAACGCCTGCCGTCGCCGGGCACCGATGAACGCGGCGAATAACACTAGGTTGACGTCGAGCGTGTGGCGGTTCTGCAAATGCAGGCACGCGGCGGCCACGCCTTCGCTGCCATAGAGCTCCAGCGCAAACTGCTTGAAGCGGCCCGCAGTGCCGGTTTCATCTGTCATTTCGCGGCGCGGTCTGCTCCTGCACAGATGTCAGCCGACCGCCTGGCGCGCCGTCCCAGCGTCGAAATAGTTCATGAGTAATGCCAAATTGATCCAGGATTTTGCCGGCGGTCTGGTTGAGGAGATCGTCGATTGTCTTGGGTTGATGGTAGAAGGCTGGGGTTGGTGGGAGCACGATTGCGCCGGCGAGGGTGACGGTTTCCATGTTGCGGATGTGGATCAGGCTCAGCGGGGTTTCGCGTGCGACGAGCACGAGCTTGCGGCGTTCTTTGAGGCACACGTCGGCGGCGCGGGTGAGCAGGTCGGTGCTGCTGCCCACGGCGATGGCAGCCAGGGTTTTCATCGAGCAGGGCACCACCACCATGCCGACGGTGTGAAACGATCCCGAGGAGATGGCCGCGCTCAGATCCTCGGGGTCATAACAAATGTCGGCGAGGGTTTCGAAATCGCTTCTACTCAAACCCATTTCGAGCTGAATGGTCTTGTCGGCCCCCCGGGAGATGACCAGATGGGTTTCAATGTCCGGGTGGTGGTGCAGGGCGCGGAGGGTCGCCCAACCCAGTTGTGGCGCGCTGGAACCGGTGACGCCGATGATCAGTCGTTGCCGTTGCATGGGTTGTGCTCCTGAGCGCTCATCTGCAAAGCCTGACCTCACAGTAATGGGTCGCCGGTACCTGCCATTACTAACCGGATAACTCGCGAAATCAGGAGGCATCATGCCCATTTACCATTGCATCAGCCCCGAGGGACTGAGTGATGAATCCCAACGGGAGAACATCGCTGGAGAGATCGCTCGCATTCACTGCGACGTGACCGGTGCTCCGCGCTCGGTCAGGAACAACAATGGCTCGAACAAACGAAATTACGCTGACCCATAGAGCTGACCATGAGGCTGACTCATCGAACTCACCCGACAGCAGTGCGCAGGAAATCAACTCGCCGTGCGGCCGGTCAGCAGGACACGCGCGACCCACTCGACCCGGCTCTGGGCCTCGTCCGACGTCATCATGCCGGCCAGCACCCCGGCAAGCGCATTGCTCAACGCGGCGTTGAGGCCGAACGTGATGTTCGGAATATCCTCCGGCGCAACGCCATCGAGCAGACTATTGAACATCTCAGTGTCAGTGCGATTCATCTGCTCGATCGCTGCTCTGGCCTCGGGAGCAGTGGATCTCATGGTTTGAAGCATCAGCGTGGTCATTTCCGGGTTGCGGTAGAAGGCACGCTGCGCCCGTCGTAAGTAATCCAGGACACCTGGCAACGGGTCCTGGTCGGTTCGGGCCCCGCGCGATGCGAGGATGCGGCGGGTAAGTCGCTTCTGCCAGTCTTCCAGCGCCGCCGCAAGCAGATGGTCCTTCGAGCTGAAGTAGCGATAGACGGTGGCCAGCGCCACTCCCGAACGCTGGGCGACGTCGCGCATCTGCACCGCCTCAGCGCCGACGTCGGCGATCAGATCGATCACCGCTTCGATGATCCTGGCTCGCCGTATCAGCTGGCGACTGGTCATGTCCGCAAGGGGAACTACGGCGGATTCGGCCCGCTCGACTGGAGTGTTGACGATGCGACCTCCGGCTCGGATCGAGAACCGCCTTCTCGGTGACTGCTCCGATATTACAACATGTAGCCGCTATGCACCATGTTGTCCCAGTTGAAGGCACTATGCTACCTTGACATAGGTAGAACCATGTTTCAGTACGTACCGAGCAGCGACGCTGTCAGCGATCGGAGGACGCCATGGCCGGACCTGTGGGTCTACCGGTGATCGACACGATGGTCGGATTCCCCCACGAGGGCTCCGCGCAATACGACTTCATCCGTAAACAGACGAAGGACCGCGAATCCAAAGAGGACTTCGAGTTCCCCGTCGAGTACATGTTCAAGGACGTGCCGAAGGGACTGCCGACCAGCGACCCGGTGTCGCTGGTGCTCCAGCAGATGGACCGGTTCGGTATCGAAAAGGCGATGATCGGAGTCGGGGAGGACTCCGCGCAGCTGGCGCTCAAGACGTTCCCGGATCGCTTCGTACCCTCTGGTGCGCTCGTAGACCCCAACGACGTGATGGGTTCGGTGAACGCGATCCGTCGCGAGTACGAGCAGTTCGGTATCCGCGCCACGTCAGTGTTCCCGGCGGGAACCTTCCCGCAAGTTCCCATCGATGACCCGAAGATGTACCCGATTTATGCCACCTGCGTCGAGCTCGGCATCCCGATCTTCGTCTGCGCCGGTGTGCCGGGGCCTCGGGTCCCTTTTGCACCGCAGGAAGTTTCGCGAATCGACATCGTGATGTTCGACTTCCCCGATCTTGTGTTCGTCACCCGTCACGGCTGCGAACCGTGGGAGGATCTGGCGGTCAAGCTGATGCTCAAGTGGCCCAACCTCTACTTCTCGACATCAGCGTTCGCGCCGAAGTACTACCCGAAGGCCATCATCGACTACGCGAATTCCCGCGGTGCCGACAAAGTCCTCTACGCCGGCTATTTCCCGATGGGTCTGTCGCTGGAGCGGATTTTCAGCGAGCTGCCCGAGGTTCCGTTGAAGGACGAGGTGTGGCCGAAGTTCCTGTACGGCAACGCCGCTCGCATCCTTGGCCTGGAAGACTGACAGTCTTATGGCGTTGGCGATCACCGCCGAGCAGGAGCAACTCGTCGATGCTGTCAGCCGGTTCGCTACCCGGCACGCGCCCATCGACAAGACACGTGCCGCGTTCGATTCGATAGCGGCCGGCGAATTGCCGTCCTGGTGGTCGGAATTCGTTGTACACGGCTTTCATGCAGTGCACCTTCCGGTGGACATCGGCGGCCAAGGCGGCAGTCTGGTGGACATGGCTTGTGTCGTCGAGGCAGCCGCCGCGGCGCTGCTGCCGGGTCCGCAGTTGAGCACGGTGACGGCCAGCGCCGTTGCGAGGCTGGCTGATGCGTCGGCGAAACCGCTGCTAACTGAACTGGCGGAAGGCGCGACGGCGGTCGTCATCCTGCCCGAGCATTCCGACGTGCACGCCGTATCCCACGGAGACGCGTGGCGACTCAGTGGGTCGTCGGGCTCCGTGTTGGGAATCTGCGCGGCGCAGCACATCCTGATCTGCGCGCAGACCGAGGACAGCGGCCAACGCTGGTTCACGCTGGACCCGCGCTCGGAAGGTTTGGTGGTCGAGCCACAGCGCGGCACTGATCTATGCACCGACGTGGGTGTGCTTGATCTCGTCGAGCACATTGTGCCGGCCGGCTCGGTGCTATCCGGCATTTCCACCGAGCGTGCCCGGTGCGTTGTGGTGGCCCTTGCGGCATGCGCGTCCGCTGGGACGGTACGCCGTTGCGCCGACGCCGCAACCGAATACATCCGCACCCGTGAGCAGTTCGGCAGACCGGTTGGAGCCTTTCAGGCTCTGCAGCACAAGGCCGCGACGCTGCTGGTGAACTCGGAGCTGGCGACGGCGTCGGCCTGGGACGCGGTACGGGCAGAAGGCGAATCCATTGATCAGCATCGGCTGGCCGCGGCGTCCGCCGCGGTGATGGCGGTGGCCGCGGCCCCCGATCTGGTGCTCGACGCACTGCTGATGTTCGGCGCGATCGGCTACACGTGGGAGCACGACACACACCTGTACTGGCGGCGCGCCACCAGCTTGGCCGCGTCGTTGGGCCCGATGACGCACTGGAATCGCGAAGTGGGGCAGTTGGCGCGCACGCTGAAGCGCTCCACCACAATCAATTTGGGTGGCGTCGAATCCGAGTTCCGGGCCAGGGTGTCGGCAACCCTCGACGAGGCGCTGAGTCTGTCCAACGATCACCCTTCCGACGACACCAGGAATCCTGGCTTGGCCTTTGGGCCGCAACGGGATCTGCTTGCCGAGAACGGCTTGGTTGCACCGAATCTGCCCGCGCCGTGGGGAGTCGGCGCTTCGCCGGTGCAGCAGGTGATCATCGCCGAGGAGTTCGACAAGCGCCTCGAATTGATACGACCCTCGCTCGGTATTGCGGAGTGGATCCTCCCGACGATCCTCAACAGCGGATCGGATGTGCAGCGCGAGCGCTTCGCCTGGCCGATCCTGCGTGGCATACAGCGGTGGTGCCAATTGTTCAGCGAACCCGGCGCCGGGTCAGACCTGGCGTCGCTATCCACCCGCGCCAACAAGGTCGACGGGGGATGGGTGGTCAACGGGCACAAGATCTGGACGTCGCTGGCCCATCGGGCTCAGTTCGGTGCGTTGTTGGCGCGCACGGACCCCGAAGCGAAGAAGCACCGCGGCATCAGCTACTTCCTCGTCGACATGAGCTGGCCGGGCATCGAGGTGTCGCCGATCAAGCAGGCCAGCGGACGCACCGAGTTCAACGAGGTTTTCCTGACCGATGTGTTCGTGCCCGACGACATGCTGGTCGGTGAGCCCGGTGACGGGTGGGGCCTGGCGGTGTCGACCATGGCGGTCGAACGAACGGCCATCGGCAACTACGTCAGCATCGATCGAGCCGATGCGCTTCGGCGAATGGCGGAAATCGAAGGCCCCGACCAGGATGCGGCGCTGCGGGCGCTGGGCGACGTCGAGGCGCACAGCACGGCGATCAGGGCCGTGGTGCTCCGCGAAACCCTCCGTCTGGTCGAGGGGCAGGGGCCGGGACCGACCTCCAGCATCGCGAAGTACGCGATGGTCACGTTGCTGCGTCGCGCGTGGACCGCGACGCTCGGCCTGACCGGCCGCATCGCGATGTTGGCGGATTCCGACCCGGCTGTCGTCCAGCCCTATTTCGACGCTCCTGCCGAACTTATCGGCGGAGGCACTCCGGAGATCCAGCTGACGGTCATCGCTTCGATGGTCCTCGGCTTACCGCGTAACTGAATCGTCGCCACAGAAAGGACGTTTGCCGCGATGACGACACAGCTCCCCTTCAAGTTCTTCGACTGCGATAACCACTATTACGAAGCGCTCGACGCGTTTACCCGCCACATCGAGCCGCAATACAAGAAACGCGCGATCCAATGGGCGCAGCTCGACGGCAAGCAGCGTCTCATCGTTGGCGGCAGGGTCAACAGGTTCATCCCGAATCCGACCTTCGACCCGGTGGGCAAGCCCGGCGCGCTCGACGAATACTTCCGCGGCCGAAACCCGAGGGGCGCCGACTTGAATGCGCTTTTCGGCGACTTGGAACCGATCCCGCCCGCGTATCGAGACCGCGATGCGCGCTTGGCGTTGATGGATGAGCAGGGCATGGCGGGCTGCATCCTGTTGCCTACGCTCGGCGTGGGCATGGAGCAGGCGCTGCTGCCCGACCTGGATGCCGCCGCGGCGACCTTCCGAGCTTTCAACCGCTGGATGGATGAGGACTGGGGATTTGCTTACCAGGAGCGCATCTTCGGTGCGCCCTACATCACGTTGTGCAAACCGGATAACGCTGTACGTGAACTCGAATGGGCGATTGAGCGTGACGCGCGGTTCATCGTGATGGTCCCCGGACCGATCATGACGGACGTCGGCATGCGCGCACCCGGCGACCCCATGTTCGACACCTTTTGGCAGCTGGCGAACGATTCAGGCATCACTGTCTGTTACCACTCGGGCGAGACGTACTACTCGAAGTTCATGCCGGCGTGGGGCGAGCCGGATTACATGATGTCGTTCCAGGCGCTGCTTGGTTTTCGGAGCTTGTTCTCCGGGGATGCCTTGCAGGACACCTTCGCCAACCACCTGCACAACGGGCTTTTCCTGCGGTTCCCCAACCTCCGGATGGCTTCCATCGAGAGCGGCTCAACCTGGGTGTTCCACCTGTTCGAAAAGCTCACCAAGTCTTTCGGTCAGATCCCACAGATCTACCAGGAAGACCCGCGCGAGACCTTCAAACGACACGTCTGGGTGTCGCCCTTCTATGAGGACGAGCTGGACAGCCTGCTAAGGCTGCTGGGCGAGAAACGGATCATCATGGGTTCCGACTTCCCGCATGTCGAAGGCCTGGCCGAGCCGGCTTCCTATCTGAAGGATCTGGAGAACTTCGACTACACGCCCGGGCAGTGCCGAACCGTCATGCGCGACAACGGGCTTGAGCTATCGATCCGCAGACCAGTGTGACCGCTCTGTGAATGTGAGCAAGTCCAGCCTGGTCGCCGCGCTGCTAGGGAGCGAGCAGACCATCTCGCGCCGGTGGGCCGACCTCGTCGACCAGTGGCTGACTTAGGTTTTCGATTGAGCAACACATTTGGGAGGCGTCATGGCGCAACCGCAGCTGCCGAAGGGTTTCGACTTCACCGACCCCGACGTCTACGCCGCGCGCCTGCCAACCGAGGAACTGCGCGAACTACGGCGGGCGGCGCCCATTTGGTGGAACGAGCAGCCCAGCGGCGTGGGAGGTTTCACCGACGGCGGGTACTGGGTGGTCAGCAAGCATCGTGACGTGCGTGAGGTGTCGCGGCGCGACGATGTGTTCTCCAGCGCGCAGAACTGCATCGTCCCGCGTTACCGCGACGAGGAGACGGCACGCGGCCAGATCGAGGCCGGCAGATTCTCGATGATCAACATGGACGCTCCGCAGCACACCCGAATGCGCAAGATCGTGTCCCGGGTGTTCACACCCCGTGCGGTGGAACGGCTTCGGGAAGAACTGGCTCAGCGAGCCCGCCGCGTCGTCCGCGATGCGGCCGCCGCCGGAACGGGGGACTTCGTGGCGCAGGTGTCCAGCGAGCTGCCGCTGCAGGCGATCGCCGGACTGCTCGGGGTGCCGTTCGAGGATCGATCCAAGCTGTTCCATTGGACCAACGAGATGGTGGGAGACGAGGATCCCGAATTCGCCGGGTCCGAGGCGTTGGCGTCGGCCGGCGAATTGATGTTCTACGGAATGCAACTCGCCGTACACAAGGCCGACGATCCTGGCGATGACATTGTGACCCAGCTGCTTGAGGCCGACGTCGACGGCCACAAGCTCTCCGACGAAGAGTTCGGGTTGTTCATGGTGACACTGACAGTGGCCGGCAACGAGACCACCCGCAATTCGATTACGCAGGGGATGATGGCGTTCCTCGACAATCCCGAGCAGTGGAAGGTCTTCAAGGAGCAGCGCCCCGTCACTGCTGTTGACGAGATCATTCGATGGGCCACCCCGATTACCGCCTTCCAGCGCACGGCGCTCAGCGATATCGAACTCGGCGGCGTCCCGATCAAGCGGCGTCAGCGGCTTGCGTTGTTCTACCGATCGGCTAACTTCGACGAAGACGTGTTCGACGATCCGTTCTCGTTCAACGTACTCCGAGATCCAAATCCGCACATGAGTTTTGGCGGCACCGGCGCGCATTATTGCTTGGGAGCCAACCTCGCCAGGCTGACCATCGAGCTGATGTTCAACGCGATCGCGGATATCGTTCCCGACCTTACCGCGCTGGCCACCCCGGAGCGGTTACGGTCGGGCTGGCTCAACGGAATCAAGCACTGGCAGGTGGACTACACCGGCACGTGCCCGGTGTCTCAATGGGCCGGATAACCGGGTCGCCGATCAGACGGCGGAACGGGTTTCGGCGATGGTCTTGATCGTCGCCGTGAGAGTTTCCGGCGAGTAGTACCGGCCGGCTCGGACCACTCCGGCAATGTCGTGCAGATGGGCCACGTTCTCGACGGGATTAGCCGACAGCAGGACGATGTCGGCGTCCTTCCCGGGTTCCACCGAGCCTGAAGTGGCTGTCTTGCCGAGGAACTCGGCCGCATTGACGGTGGTCATCTGCAGGATCCGCAACGGCGTCAGGCCTGCCGCCGCCAACTGGTCGAACTCATCATGTAACGCGAACCCTGGTATCTCCCAGCCGGATCCGCTGACGTCACTGCCGGCCATCATCTTGACGCCCTGTTCGTCGAAGATGCGAACCAGCCCCAGTTGTCGGGCGTAATTGTTGCGATAGGCGCTGCGCATCGCCTCGGGACGTGAGGCGTATTTCTCGGTGGACTTCCGCCAGGTTTTCAGAGTTCGCTGGGACACGAAGCGGTTGTTGGGGTTGTCGCGGTAGACCGGGTCGTCGCAGAACTGTTGGGTGCGCAGGCGGATCAATGTGGGGCACTGCCACGTCTGGTCGGCGGCGAACACCCGTGCCAACGCGCGGGCCTTGTTGTCGTTGAAGGACCGACCGGCGTCCGCGATCAGGTCGGCGTCGGCGGGTTTGGCCAACAGCAGGGGATTGATGACGGTCTTGGCCATCACGCGGGCCATCAGCATTTCCATCAGGCGCTCGGCGAACGGCAGCCTGGGGACGCTGGGGAATTTCGGAGCCGGACGGTCGGCCACCGCCTGCTCGATGGCGCCTTGGTGGTCGCAACACGCTGCGACGATGCCGACCCCGGGACCGAGGTGCTCGATCGAGCGCATCCGGCCGTCGGAGGCTGCGCGGACGTCGATCCCCACCGGCAGGTGCCCGACGGTGGTGAGTCCCAGCCGAGCGGCTTCGGCCTGAGCCGGAAAGAAGACTTGCGGGGCCACCATCGCAACCTTGATGAAGTCGGCTCCGGCGTCTGACTGCTGCCGAACCGACTGCAGTGCGACCGATTCAGTGCCGGCGTTGAAGGGAAGCAGCACCTCGCCCGGCATGGACAACAGCGCGGGTCCGTCGATGGGCAGCGCGAGCTTACCGGCGCTGCGGTCGTTGAGCAGTGTGCGCGAACCACCCATCTGGCGAAATCCTGTCACGCCGCACGCGAGCATCAGCCGCAGCGCCGGCTCGGCGTCACGTCGGTCGGTCAGCGGATGGGCGTGCATGTCGCAGAACCCAGGCACCGCGTAGGTTCCCCGCGCGTCGACTGCCGCGACACGGTCGGGGTGCTCGTCGGAAGTCGCGGTGATCGCGGCGATTTGGCCGCCTTCGACGATGATGTCAACGGCGCGACGCAGGCTGCCGTCGCGGACGTCGACGACGGTGGTGCCGCACAGAATTGTGCGCTCGCCGGTCATCTGCTGGTTGTACCCGTCGTCTAGCGGGCCGAAAAGCAGGGATCAGTCTGGCGGCGTGGGGGTCATCGATCCGATGTAGTACGTTTCGTGCCCGGTTGGGTATCCGCCGCCGTCGGTGGCGATGTGAACGTGGTCGTAGTGGTTGGCGGTTTCGTTGCCGTAGTCCGCCGTCCAGCTCCCCTTGCCGACGCCCGGATAGATTTTCTGCCGCCAGATCACGTGGTTGATTCCCCATCGCTTGGCATTCGCCAAGGCAAACCCCGCGATTTGGTTGCCGAGCTCAATGCCCGCGGGGGAGTCATGGTTCGGGATCATCACGTCGATGGCCAACCCGTTGGGATGCCACTTCAAGGCGTCCTGCCGGTAACCGCCGATGGTGGTGATCTGCGGAAACAACACGCTGATCGCACGCGCAGCCCAGATGGTCTTGACCTGCAACCCCTTCTCCGGCGCGACCCCGACGGGTAGCACGAACTGAAAATTCGTGGCAGCGACGGGCGCGTCTGCGGTCAGCAAGTGCGCCTCCGCGGGACTGGCCGTGTGCGGTGCGTCGGCCGGCGCAGGTCGAGGGCTGGTCGGCGCTGCCGCCGGTGTCGCCGCCGGTTTCGCCGGCGGGGCCTTGACGCAGCACCGAGGCTCTGTGTGTTGGGCGTAGAGCATGGCGCCAGAGACGACGAGCGTGGCCCCGAACCCCAACCAGCGGCCCCGCCCTTTGGCTAACTTGTCTCTGCTCACGGAGAGCACCTTACTGCGGTGTTCGACGCGGTGTGGCAACTTTCCTCACTGCATTGGTCGGCGTTTCGGCGAGGCGAGCCGATCAGTAAGCCACTGGCGACTAGGGCTGGTCGAAAATTTGCGTGCAGGCCGCCTAGGCGTTACCTGCGAGCGCGCTCGAAGCACGCCCGGCGCACCGCGGTGGATCAAGATTGATGATCCGCTGCGATCTCGCTAGCTGCACCGATATCGACATTTCAGCAGTTCGGTTGGGAAATAGAGATGTTCTTGCCATAACGGTGGCCAAACCGCATCCGCATGGTATGAATCTTTGCTACAGGCCGGGAAATGGGGAGTCGAGCCCGCACAACAACAGCGCCCGTGCCAAGGCACCACACCGACCGCCCAATGGCGAGGAGACGCACATGCCCTGGACAAACGAACCGCCGTTGAAAGATCCGCGATACTTCCCGGCGGCTGCCGCGTGCAATGCGCCCGCGCCGGCATCGGGTTCCGGGGTTTACGCGATCGGCGGCATCGACACCTCCAGTTCGCAGACCGGGGAACCCGCCACCACCGTCGAGTTCTACGACACCGCGCAGAAGACGTGGTCGACGACGACCTCAATACCGAACCCGTTGCGCCAGAACTTCGGTGCGGCCTCAACTGGCGGCAAACTGCACATCGTCGGCGGATACGACGACTCCTATACGCCGCTCGCAACGCACGACGTCTTCGATCCGGCGACCAACACCTGGTCGTCGCTCGCGCCGCTATCAACCGCATCCGGCAACCTGGCCGCCGTCACCGGCTCTGACGGGCTCATCTATGCGATCGGCGGCTCGTCGCAAGGCCCAAGCAGCCTCGCGACCGTCGAAGCCTATGATCCCGTCCACGACGAGTGGGTCCCCAAGCAGCAAATGCAAACGGGGCGAATGGGGCTGGCCGCCGCGGCGACATCCAACGGGTTTATCTACGCCATCGGCGGCTTAGCAACCAACACCGTATTGCTGAACTCGGTCGAAGTCTTCGATATCGCCGCCAATAGCTGGACCCCCAGTCCGCAATCGCTGCCGTTGCCCACCGCATGGCACGCCGCGGCCGTGGGTCCTAATGGGCTGATCTATGTCATCGGCGGGATGCAGCAGCAACCCAATGCACCTAGTACTAGTCCGCCTCCTTATGTCGCCTCCGTGTACAGCTACAACCCCGCCTCACCCACCTCGGCATGGGCGGAACAGGCCCCGCTGCCGGACGTCCGAGCCGGCATGGGCGCCGCGACGGGTGCGGACGGCTTGGTCTATGCCATCGGCGGGATGACGTGCCCCCAGAAGGTAATCGTCGGCGAGGTAAATGCCTACACGTTCGACAAATGTGACTACATCGAATACAAGCTCGGTTTGGCGACACAGCAAATGGCCGCAGCCCAGGCCACCCTCGATGGCGGTGACCTCACCCCACAGCAACGGGCCGCCGGGGAGAAGTCCCTCCTCGGCCTGCGTATAGAGATCGAGACAATAGAAAAGGCGCTGGCGACCTGCCGGGGTTAGTACTAGGCGTTAACGCCTAGCCCGGCGTCGAGTGCGCTTGCCCTTGACGCGCTCGGCGCCGTCCTGCTAGACATGGCGCCAGCGCATTTTGGGCGATCGCCCAACATCGCTGGATGGTGACCGCGCGTAGCTGCAACGCGAGGAATCGAGGTTGGCATGGCGGGCCGGATGGACGGCAAGGTCGCATTCGTGACCGGCGCCGCACGCGGGCAGGGCAGAAGCCACGCCGTCCGGCTGGCACAAGAAGGTGCCGACATCATCGCCGTCGACATCTGCCGCGGGTTCGATGCTTCGCCCGCAGACGGTGCGACGCCGGAAGATCTCGATGTGACCGCCGGCATGGTCAAGGACGCGGGCGGTCGTGTTGTGACGGCCGAGGTCGACGTTCGCGATTACGACGCCCTGCGGGCGGCCGTCGACGGCGGGGTCGAACAGCTGGGGCGGCTTGATGTCATCGTCGCCAACGCCGGCATCGGTACGACGGCCGGCAAGCTGCACAAGGCTGACGAGGCGCTGTGGCAGGAGATGATCGACGTCAACCTGAGTGGGGTGTGGAAGACGGTGAAGGCCGGCGTCCCGCACATGCTGGCAGGCGATCGGGGCGGTTCGATCATCCTGACGTCATCGGTCGCCGGCAACAAGGCCTATCCGCACGTCGGCCATTACGTCGCGGCCAAACACGGTGTGATCGGCCTCATGCGTTCGTTTGCCGTCGAATTGGGTCAGCGCATGATCCGGGTCAACGCCGTTCTCCCGACGCATGTGAATTCACCGTTGCTGATGAACGAGGCCACCTTCCGCGCCTTCCGGCCAGACTTGGACAACCCCGGTCCCGACGATCTCGCGCCGGTGTGCCAGAGCTTCCACGTCTTGCCGATCCCCTGGGTGACTCCAGAAGATATCAGCAACGCGGTGTTGTTCTTGGCCTCCGACGAAGCGCGCTACATCACCGGGGTCCCGCTCACGGTGGACGCCGGCAGCTGTCTGAAGTAAGGGAATCACCGATGACCGTCACCAGCGACACCGACGTCTACTACGACCCCTACGACGTCGGCATCAATGCCGATCCTTACCCGACCTACGCGCGGCTGCGCGACCAGGCCCCGATCTACTACAACGAGCGATACGACTTCTGGGCGATATCAAGGCATTCCGACGTCGAAGAAGCATTGGCGAACTGGGAGGTTTTTTCCAGCCGTCGCAGTGACATCCTCGAGTTAGTCAAGTCGAAATTCGACATGCCCGGCGGCGTGATGATGTTTCAGGATCCGCCCGAGCATTCCAGGCTGCGCGGCCTGATGTCCCGGGTCTTCACCCCGCGCCGCATGGCCGCCATCGAGGACCAGATCCGGCAGTACTGTATCCGCTGCCTGGATCCGCTCGTCGGTTCCGACGGCTTCGACATCATCGCCGAGCTCGCCTCGATGATGCCGATGCGAGTGATCGGCATGCTGCTGGGAATTCCGGAGTCCGAGCAGATCTCGGTTCGCGACGCCAATGACGCCAACTTGCGCACCAAGCCGGGTGCGCCGCTGAAGGTCGCCGACGCCGATTCCATCGCCGACGGACGGATCTACGCCGACTACGTCGAATGGCGGTCCAAGAACCCGTCCGACGACCTGATGACCACACTGCTCAACGTCGAGTTCGACGACGAGCAGGGCGTGCACCGAATGCTGACGCGCAAAGAGGTGCTGCACTACACCCAGGTGGTGGCCGGTGCCGGCAACGAGACGACGGGTCGGCTGATCGGCTGGCTGGCCAAGGTGCTCGCCGAACATCCCGATCAGCGCAGGGAAATCCACCAGGATCGGTCGCTGCTCAACCGTACCGTCGACGAGACGCTACGATTCGAGCCGACCGGACCGCACGTAGCACGTTGGACGACGGCGGATTTCGAGTGTTACGACACCACCGTTCCGGCCGGCAGCGCGATGCTGTTGTTGTTCGGTGCCGCTAATCGTGACCCCCGCCGGTACACCGACCCCGACACGTTCAACATCCATCGTGACAACATCTCGCACATCACCTTCGGGAAAGGCGTGCATTACTGCCTTGGGGCAAACCTCGCACGCTTGGAAGGTCGCGTCGCGCTGGACGAGATCCTCAACCGCTGGCCCGAATGGGACATCGACTACGACACAGCCCAACTCGCGTCGACGTCTACCGTCCGTGGTTGGGAGCGGCTGCGAGTCGTGCTGCCCTGAAGGGCTCCCGATCAGCCGCGGGCCCGGCGCTTTTTCGGTGTCGGCATCTCGAATCGGTCGAGGAAGCGATTGACCAGTGCGACGGCCTCTTGGTGACCGCCGGCGGTGCCGAGTCCCTGCTCGAGGATCAGGGTGCGGCCGATCGCGGCGATGACGACCGCGATAGCGGCGGGCGGGAATTCGTCGGTATCGATGCCGTGTTCCCGCACGATGAAGTTCAGCGCGGTGATCTGTTGCTCGCGCCATCGCTCCGACCAGGCTGCGATTTCCGTCTTGATTTCCTTGCGATGGTTGGCAAGCCCCATGAACTCCAAGAGCAGCCGGGTGTCCTTGGGTTCGGTGAGGGTCGCCCAGAACGCGTGCAACGGTCGGTCGGAGGCCAGCGCATTCTGCTGGCGTTCCAAATAGACCGCGGCGCCGCGACGGAAGACAGCAAGGTACAACTCGTCCATGGTGGGGAAGTAATAGTGCACCAGTGCGGATTTCACGCCGGCCTTGGCCGCAACCCGGCGCGACGTGGCCGCGGCATAGCCTTCTTCGACCATGATCTGACTCGTCGCGGCGACCAGCATGTCGCGGGTCGTCGTGTCCCGTGCCTTAGGTCGTTCGGAGGCGGTCACCATGTCGTCCCTATCACACCGCCGGCTCGGCGACCATGTCGAAGAACGCGGCGCCGGAGTCCGGGATGCGATTCTGCTTGAACACGTTGACGGCGTAGGAGACCAGGATCATCGAGTAAAGCAGGTGCAGAAGCCTTTCGGCGTCTTCCGGTAACTCGTTGATGTCGAGCCCATTGAGGTAGGCGATCGCCTCCTCGGCCCGCTGCGCGATCGCGTCGTAGAACGCGACGAGTTCGTCGTACGGTTTGGAGAGCCGCGCCTCGTAGCGCTCCGCCCGCGTCGGCAGGCCCCAGCCGGCCACAAGCGGCTCCAAGTCGGAGAACGCTTGAGGCAACGTCGAACTGGACATCACGCCTCCCGTGCGGTGTTGGCGGCCCGATAAGCGTCGACCGTGTCACGGATGACGGTGTGGAACTGGCGGATGAGCAGTTCCTGGTCGCTGAGGTGGAAGGTGTTCTGGGCCCGCGTCTTCAGCGCAGAATGGGTGGCCTCGATGGTGTTCACGTCCTGCATCGCGAACTCGATCGTGCTGTCGACCACCAGCTCCTGCGCCAACCGGTCTTGCGCATTGGCGGGCGGCACGAAGTACATGTCGATCTCGTAGATGTGCGAGTCGACGGTCTCCGGCCAGTAGGTGTAGGTGATGTAGTAGCCGCGCGCCCAGATCTGGATCGAGATGTTCGGGAAGACCCAGAATTGGTCGTTGCCCCACGATGCGATGTCGCCGCGGTTCAGGAAATCGGGATCCGGTCCGATGTCAGGAACGTCGTCGGGTCCGAACAAGCCGGCGCGGAACAGCTTGTAGACCCAACGTTGGTCCTGGCGGGCCGGTCCTGCGGTGCCGGGTTCGCGGGGCGGCAGCGGCGGCGGCCCGGGGACCGAGGTGAGCATGTGCGGCCGGAACAGTTCGTAGTGGTAGGAGTCGACGGGCGGCACCATCTTCTCGGCTTTGGACACGTCAGGGTCGATGAAGCGACCGTGCACATACGGCGGGTGATACCACTCGCAGACCGAGTCGACGGCCAGCTTCCAGTTCCCGTTGATCCGGGTGGAAAACCCGTAACGCTGTGTCATTTTCTCGAACGGGTAGGCCTCGATCCCCAGCAGTCCGTCGCCGAGGAAATCCCGCAGCGGCACCGGGTCGTCGGCGAGGTTGATGAAGATGAAGCCGGCCCACACCTCGCAGTGCAGCGGCGGCATCCGCAGGGTGTTCTTGTCCAAGTCGAAGAATTCGCCTTCGTTGGTGATGTGGTTGACTTTGCCGTCCAAGCCGTATCGCCATCCGTGGTACTTGCAGGCGAACGCGCGACACGTGCCGGAGGAATCCCGCCCGGGGTGCTCCTGCCAGACCACCTTGTTACCCCGGTGGGCGCACACGTTGTGGAACGCGTGCACGGTGTCGTCCATATCGCGCGCCACCACGATCGAGGCGAGGCCACCGGGCAGGTCGCGGGTAAAGTACGAACCTTTGCGGGGTAGCCGCTCAATTCGTGCGATGCACAACCAATTTCGTTCGAATACCGCTTTGCGCTCGGCGGCGAAGAATTCCTCGGAGATCGAATCCTCATAGCTGACCGGTGCGGTACCGAGTTCGGGATAGTCGGTGGTGAACTTGCCGCGGCCGGTTGACAGCCGCTGCTGGATGCTGGTCATGATGGCACTCCTTCGCTGCGCTGACCGTCGCTGGGCGACCAGGGCTCGTCGTCCCAAGCCCTATCGAGTGGTGCCATCTCACCGCCGAAGGGGAAGAAGGCCCGCTGCGCGTAGGTTTCGCGGGCCAGGCCGTGGCCCAGTTCGTCGATGAAAGCCCGCTTGAGTGGGTTGGTGAACAGCTGGCGTGAGTACCGCAGCGTCAGCGGTGGCCGCTTGATCAGTTCGCGGGCCAGTTCCCAAGCTCGGTCCAGCACCTGGTCTTTGGGGAGCACCTCGTTGACCACACCCCACTCCTTGGCTTCGGCCGCGCCGAGTTTCATTCCGGTCAGCAGGAAGTAGCGGGCGCGGGTGTGGCCGGCCAGAAAGCTCCAGATGACGTGCTGACCGTCGCCCGGCACCTGGCCACGGGGAAAGTGCGATGCGTCCTGGAAGTAGGCATCTTCGGACGCCAGCACGATATCGCCGAGTAACGGGACCTCTGAGTGCATGTTGCAGGGGCCATTGACGGCGCAGATCATCGGAACATCGATGTCGAGCACGTTGGTGATGAGATGCCTTGCATACCAAGCCTTTTCGTCAAGTTTGTGCAGACCGCGGGTACCGGGCATCAGCAGATAATCGGGCTTTTCGACGGGGTCGCCGTTGGGCAGGCGTCCCCAGTTGGCGTTGTAGTTCTCACCCGTGCCGGTGTGGATGAGCACCTTGATCTCGCGGTCCCCGGCGATGTCGGCGAACGCGTCGGACATCTGGTCATGAGCGCCCCAGTCCCAGACCAGGCTGCCGCCATTGGTGTGACACTGCATGAGCAGGATGCCGTCGTCGGAGAGTTCGAGCCGATAGTTCGGGTACCGATCGTGGTACTCGCTGTATCTGGTCCGCTTTGCCATTCAGCTGTCCATCCTCTTTTGCTCCTTGAGCGATCGCCCAAATAGTCCCACCGTTGCTGGTGGGGGTCAAGCTCAGCGTCCGTGCAGCCGGTCCACCACCGATGCGAAGGATTCGATCTGGGACTGCTGGACGGTGACGTAGTTGATGCCCAGCGTTTCCCGGCGCGAACACAGGGTTTCTACAACGCTTTCCAACGAGCCGACCAGGACGTTGGGATGTTCGCGCAGCAATTCGATGGCGATCCCGGTGGACTTTTCAATACCAGCCAAGTCGGCCAAGGCCGCCTCGGGGTCCTCGGTGATCTGCGTGAAATACGGCGAGCTCTCGACGTCCAAACCACCGAAGCGCTCGCCGGCGGCGTCCCGCACGAAGCCGATCCGACGTTGGGCGACCTCCTGCGGATCAAGACCGTCGGCGTCGCGCGCCACGAACGGCACACTGGAAATGCTGACGATGTCGGCTTCGCGGCCGGCCAGCGTCAGGACGCGCTGTCCGCCACCGCCGACCATGATCGGGGGGTGTGGGCGCTGCACCGTGCGGGGCCGTCCGGCGTAACCGTGCACCCGGACGAAGTCGCCCGACCAGTTCAGCTCTTCGCCTTGCCAGTGCGCTTTGATGAATGAGATGACGTCGGCCAGCTTGGCGATCCGTCGGCCCGCGGGCTCGAACTCAAGCCCCATCGCGATGTACTCGACTTCGCTCCACCCGGCTCCGACGCCCATTTCCAGTCGACCCTCGGAGAGCAGATCAAGTGTCGCCGCTTCCTTGGCCAAGATCGCCGGCGCGTGATAGTCGACGCAGAACACCCGGCATCCGATACGCAGCGTCTGGCTCACCGCGGCCGCTGCGGCCATCGCCGCGATGGGGGCGAGGTCTTGGCGAGGGGTGCGTGCGGCCCGCTGGGCGGGGCCCGGCCCGAGGTAATGGTCAGCGAGGAAAAGCGTTGAGTAGCCGAGGTCTTCGACTTTGCGGACGGTGTCATACCAGTCGCGGGCCCCGGTGGCATTGGTCGCCTGGACCGCGAAACGAAACGGGGGCCTGTCCATCAACGGACCCTAACCCTTTACTTGACCGCCGTCGACGCGGAGTGCTAGGCATGTTTGGGCGGTCGCCCAGGAAGGCGGGTTTCGGGCTTGAAGACTGCGGTCGTGACGGGCGGTGCGTCGGGGATTGGCCGCGCGGTCGCCGAGCGGTTGCGGAGCGACGGATTTCGGGTCGCCGTCATTGATCTGTCGCCGACCGACCCACCTAGCGGAGGGGTCAGCCATCTCGCCGACGTCACAGATCGAGCCCAGGTCGACACGGCCGTCGCGGCAATCCGCCAAGAGCTCGGCCCGATCCTGGTGCTGGTCAACGCCGCCGGAGTGGAAGGCTTCAAGAAGTTTTCGACGATGTCCTTTGACGAATGGTCCAAGGTGATCGATGTCAACCTCAACGGCGTATTCCACACCATCCAGGCGGTGCTGCCCGACATGGTCGAGTCCGGATGGGGACGCATCGTCAATATCTCGTCGTCCAGCACGCATTCCGGACAACCGTTTATGTCTCACTACGTGGCAGCGAAATCCGCGGTGAACGGCCTAACCAAATCGCTGGCGCTCGAATACGGTCCGTGCGGGATAACCGTCAACGCGGTACCGCCGGGGTTCGTCGACACACCGATGCTGCGCAGCGCCGAGAGTCGGCATCTGCTCGGTGGCTCGGTGGAGGACCACATCAATCGCACACCGGTTCGGCGGGTGGGCCGGCCCGAGGACATCGCCGCCGCATGCTCGTTCTTCATATCCGAGGAGGCCAGTTACATCACCGGCCAGATCCTCGGCGTCAACGGCGGTCGCAACACCTGAGAGGGATGGATGTACGACAGGGATCAGCTGTTCATCGACGGAAAGTGGGCTTCTCCTGCTTCTAAGCCCGCTTCCGGATCGGAGTCCGACGCCGTCATCACGGTGGTATCGCCGCACAGCGAGGCGGTCATCGGTCACGCGGTCTGCGCGGGCCCCGCGGACGTGGATCGTGCTGTCGAAGCCGCCCGGGCGTCTTCCGACACCGGACCGTGGCCACGCATGCAGCCCGCCGAACGGATCGAGGCGCTCACCCGGCTGGCCGGCATCTACAAGGTGCGACGAGCCGACATGGCGGCGCTGATTTCGGCCGAGATCGGCGCTCCCATCAGTT
>NZ_DATMLH010000274.1:0-6919 GCF_035570115.1 Mycobacterium sp. | reverse complement strand
GCGGCCTTGTTGCTCGGGACTCTCACTGCGGCCGCCGTGCCAAAGATCACTTCTTGTTCGGTGATCAAAATGGGCGCCTCGGCCACCGCGGTTTCCACTACGGGTTCGACGCCAGCGCGCCCCTCTGCGGAGCCGGCTGGTGCCAAATCCGGCCGGTTGAGGCGAGTGGGCGTTTCAGCTGCCGTGGTGATACGTCGCTGGATCCTTGGAAGACTTCCGGTCATGCGTCGATCTCCTTCTTGCGTGTAGGCGCTGCTCAGCCCCGGCATTGCGGCGCTCACTCAGCAAGGACGGCTGCGGCCTTTGCGTCGCGGCTGAGTGCCGTCACCGCTGAGCATGTGTGTAAGAAAACGCCCTGAAACCCGCCCGCGGCCTCATCCGAACAGATGAAATCGGTAAACTTCCAACAAATACACAGGTAATCCCCCTGTTGAATACAGAGGAAGAAGACGTTGACGATTGTTCCAGCGGACCACCGGGAGAGCCGGCCGTGGTCGGGATCGATGACTTCTCGCGCATAGTTTCGGCCATCTACGCCTCGGCGCTCACCCCCGAGAACTGGATTGTGGCCATGGCGGATGTTCGTCGCACGCTCGACGCGCAGAGCGCTGGGTTGTTGATGCCCGATGGAACGGGCCGCTCGATCAAGAGCGCCAGCCTCCCGCAGCAGGCGCAAAATGCCTACAGCGAGTACTACTGCCAGATCGACTACGTACTGGACGCCGTCGAGAAAGGCCCCCTCGGTTTGATACGGAGTGGGCAGCCGCTGGTGGCGTTGAACGCGCGGTCGGAGTTCAACGCGGACTTTATGCGTCCCTACGAGATGGATGACGGATTATTCGTGCGGCTTACCGACGGCTCGACGCCGACATGTTTCCTTGTAGCGGCACCAAGGCGCTCGGTCCCGTTCGATACAGCTGAGCGCGTGAAGTTGGTGAGCGCCCTAGTCCCCCACCTGCAGCAGGCGCTTCGCACCCAAGGTCACCTCGAGCAATTTGCTCAAGGCGCGAGCGACATCGCCCGGGCCGTCGACAGCGTTCGGCACGGCATCGTCGTCGTCGGCGCGGGTTCGGTTGTTATGCACCTGAATTCCGCCGCCGAGCGAATCCTGAAATGCGGCGACGGACTGTGTATACGGTCTGGCAGCGTTGAAGCGACCAGTGCTTCGGCCAACGCTGAGTTACGCCGCAGCATCGTCGGTGCCCTCCTCGAACACCAAAGCAGTCCTCGCGACGGCAATTCCCTTCTGTGCAGACGACCATCCGGGAAGCGTCCGTACGTGATCCACGTGCTGCCATTCAGCCCGACAACCGAGAACATGTCAGCGGCCCGAGCGCTGGTCGTACTCGTGGACCCGGAGCAGCAGCCTGAGCCTCCGACCCAACTTCTGAGGCGCGTATATGGCTTAACGAATGCCGAGGCCGACGTCGCGCTGCGGGTATTGCGAGGTGACGGCCTCAAACCGATCTGTGAGGAACTGTCGCTTTCAATGGCCACAGTTAAGACCCACCTGCAACACATCTTCGATAAGACCGACACACATCGGCAAGCAGAACTAGTGCGCCTTCTGTTGACAATCATTCCGTGATAGCGGTGCAACGCGAAGAAACTCACGGTACCTATTGCCTTGCCCAGGCTGTGACGATAGATCGCGACTTCCAATTCCGTTACGGGCCGTAGGCCGTCGCCAGGTTCAGTAGAACACGTTGTCGGGGAGTGCCATCAGGCGCTGCTTGCCATTGCGGATGTGGCTGCGCATGACTTCCTCGGCGTGTTGCGGATCGCCGGCGAGGATGGCGTCGACAATGTCGCGGTGTTCGGCGAGCGAGTGCCCGCTGAGGGGATGATCGGCGGCGAGCTGGCTGTGCCGCAGTTGCAGGCTGAACGTGAGGATGTGCATGTTCGTGCCGAGCTCGATCAGTCGCGGATTGTCCGACATTCGCAGAATGGCCTCGTGAAGGTCGGCGGCGGCGTCGACCTGCTGGTGGGCGCTGATCGGAACCGACTCGGCCTGGCGCTCGACGAACGATTTCAACAATTCCGCATTGCCCGGCCGACCGATGCCTTCCGCCGCATTGCGCGCTGCCAGCCCCTCCAGCACCTCGCTGATGTCGTAGAGCTGGGCGACCTCTGTGCGGCTCCGCTTGCGAATGGAGGCGCCACGATGCGGCTCGACGACGATGAGGCCTTCACTGGCCAACCGCGAGAATGCCTCCCGCAACGAATTGCGGCCTACACCAAGGTCATTGACCAGGTCGACCTCCACCAGGCGTTGCCCGGGAACGTAGCGCCCGGTGCGAATGCCGTCGCGGAGTGCTACCACCGCACGTTGCGTTCCCGTTAATCCGCTGAGGTCGGGGCTCTGAGTTGGCGCGCTAACCTTCCCGCCGACCACCGGCCTCCCTCTTGGTGCGTGAAATCCGTGGGTCATCCCGTTGAGAACGATTTTACAGGCCCATATTGCCCCTTGCAATCATCCTACAATTCTGTGGTATGAAGGAGATAGGGACGAGCCATGACGAGTAGAGGAAGTGAAGAGATGGCAACCAACACGATCGACTTCGAACAGGTGAAGCGCAGTTCGGGACTCAAGGAGAACGACGGCGGGCCTCTGAACTTCTCGACCGACTTCCCGTCACTGAAGGGCAAAGTCAGCGAGGAGGAATGGAAGGCCCGTGTGGATCTGGCGGCGGCCTATCGCCTCGTCGACATCTACGACATGTCCTACATGATCTACAACCACATCACCGTGCGAGTGCCGGGAACGGAGACCTTTCTGATCAACCTGTATGGGCTGACCTATAAGGAGATCACCGCTTCGAGCCTGGCCAAGGTCGATCTCGACGGTACGGTCGTGTTCAAGCCCGAGGGCACCGACTACGGGATCAACGCCGCCGGCTACGTGATCCACAGCGCAATCCACAAGGCGCGTAAGGATATCAACTCGGTTATCCACACCCATAGCACCGCAGGCATGGCTGTCGCCGCACAGAGGGACGGGTTGCTCCCGCTCACGCAGAACTCAATGCGGTTCGCGGGCAACATCGGCTACCACGACTACGAGGGCCCCGCGCTGTCCATGGATGAGCAAAAGCGTCTGGTCGCCAACCTCGGTAACCACAATGCGATGATCCTGCGCAACCACGGTTTGCTCGCGGCAGGTCCGACTATCGCCGAGGCGTTCAATTACCTCTATCAGCTCGAAACATCCTGCCGTGCACAGGTTCTGGCGCTTTCGGCGGGCAAGGACGGTGTTAGCACCCCGCCCGAGGACGTTGTTGAACTGACGGGCAAGGTGTTCGCTCCCACCACGCTGCGCCGATACGGGCTACTGGAATGGCCGGCCATGCTCCGCAAGGTGGAGGCCGAGACCAAGGACAACGGCTACCCCTACTACGCGAGCTGAGGAAGGTGGATCATGAACAATCCCAACGATTCCGGCAAATCACCACCGCTGAGCCCACCACCTGACCCGGATGAGCACCCGCCGACGCGATACACCGTGCCCGCAGGGGCGGTCGACGCGCACGCCCACATCGTGGGCGACGGGGTCAGCAACCCCTACGTGCCGGAGCGCAGCTTCACACCCGTTCCCGCACCACCAGAGAACTACCTGTCGATGCTCGACGCGACCGACATGACCTACGGCGTCGTCGTGCAGGTCAGCGCCCACGGCACGGACAACTCGCTGATGGTCGAGACGCTCAAAGCGAATCCTGGCCGCCTCCGAGGCATCGCGGTAGCTCCACATAACCTGCCCGACAAGCAACTCGCCGCACTCAAGGACGCCGGCGTGGTCGGACTGCGGCTCAACACTGTGTCCGGCGGCGGGATCGGCCTGGACCACCTGGCCGACTACGAGAGCCTGTGCGAAGAACTCGGTTGGCATCTGCAGTTTCTCGCTCGGGCCGACCGCCTCGAGCCGATCGCCGGTCGGCTGTCCAAGCTGCGCGTGCCCTACGTCATCGACAACATGGGCTACTTCGACGTCGACGCGGGCATCGACTCACCGGGCTGGAAGCAGTTGCTCAAACTCGCCGCCGATGGCGGCTGGGTGAAACTCGACGGGGTGTACCGGCTGTCGAAGACACCGCCGTATGCCGACGCCGTCCCGTTTGCCCAGTCGCTGCTCGACGTCACTGCGGACCGCTGCGTGTGGGGATCAGACTGGCCGCACGTCGGCTTCTGGGGGCCGATGCCCAACGTCGGCGACCTCCTCGACGTGCTCGCCAACTGGGCTCCCGACGCGAGTGTCCGCAATGCGATCCTCGTGGACAATCCGCACGCGCTGTACGGCTTCGGCACGGTGACGGCATCGTGACCGAACAGAGCCTGGTGCCGTTGGTGCTGATGCGCGGGACCAGCAAGGGCCTCTACTTCCACGACGCGCACCTCCCGGCACCCGGTCCGGAACGTGACAGGCTGCTGCTGAGGCTGATGGGCTCACCCGACGTCCTTCAGATCGACGGACTCGGTGGATCACGGCCCATCACCTCCAAGGTCGCCATCGTCGCGCCATCGGCGCGTGCGGACGCCGAGATCGACTACACCTCGGCCCAGGTTGACATCGAACATCCCTCGGCCCTGGCGTCCGCTACATCTAGGCCTGTGACCAGCGTGTTTTCAGTGAGCTGCCGGGAATCGAACCAGGCGCCAAAATCCCGCTGAGCTGTGAAGATGCCGAATTTGAACACGCGAAACGACGGGAATGCACACGAAAGTACCGGGGATTAAGCCTTGGGTGTTGATGGCATCAACACCCAAGGCAGTCTCCGTGAACCTCGTCACATCACACGGCAGAAGTTGCTGACGCGGTCTACAGCGCGCACGAAGGTGGATTTGCCGAGGTATTCGCCGAGATTGCGTCGGCATATCACCGTTCGGCGGCGGTGGCCCGGGTCCCTGGGACGGCACTTCACGCGAAGATGCCGGTAGAGTCCTTGTCAGGCTAAGGTCGTCCGGCGATCGGGGAGGTAACGGATGGCTGCCGACGCTCGCCGACGTCGCCCTGCGGCGAGATCTCGCCAGGCAACGCAGTGGCGTCGGCGTCCCGTGATTGAGGTCAGGATCAGGTAACGAGATGCCAGCGGACGCGGATTCACCCTCGGCAACTTTGCTAGACGTTATGCGGCAGCGGGCCGAGCGCTATCAGGACAAGATTGCTTTCGACTATTGCCACTATTCCCCCGGTGGGGAAGAACATAGCCGGCTTACCTATCACGAGCTGGACGTCAGGGCTCGAGCAATCGCGTCCACTTTGCACCGACAGGGCGCTACCGGCGAACGCGTATTGGTCCTATGCCCCTCGGGCTTGGACTTCGTCGCCAGCTTCTTCGGATGTATCTACGCCGGAGCCGTCGCGGTACCAGTGCATCCGCCGGTGCGCAACCGGGTAATGGGCCGCGTCGCGTCGATTGTCGCGGATGTGCAAGCCGGCTTCGTCCTCACCACCGCCAAGTTGGAGGCCGAGCTCAAGGCCGCGGTGGACGACTTGGCCGACGGGAATTCCCTGCAGTGGTGCGCCGTGGATGCCATCACGCCGGACGGCGCCGCGGAGTGGGTCGCGCCAGACGTCGACGCGAACACAGCCGCCTTTGTGCAGTACACGTCGGGTTCAACGAGTTCGCCGAAGGGCGTTGTGGTGACGCACCGTAACGTGCTCCACAACCTGGATGCTATCCGTCAGGCGTGGGGACGCGGACACGACAACGCGATCGGCGTGTTCTGGCTGCCGCTCCATCACGACATGGGTCTCATCGGCGGTGTCCTCGAAGGACTTTACGTCGGCTGCACTTCCTTCCTTATGCCGCCTGAGGCGTTTATTGAGCGCCCAATGCGCTGGCTGGAAGCGATTTCCCGGCACCGCGGCACGATCACCACCGCGCCGAACTTTGCCTACGAGCTCTGCGTCGACCGCAGCAGTGCGGAGGAACGCGCGGCGCTCGATCTGTCCACCTGGACGACGGCCATGTGTGGTGCGGAGCCGGTTCGGGCCGCCACCCTGCAGCGGTTCGCCGATGCCTTCGGCCCGGCCGGTTTCCGGCCGGAGGCGTTCAACCCGGTATATGGGATGGCCGAGTCCACCCTGCTGGTTTCCGGTAGATCGGATTGGGCCGTGCCGGTGGTGCGACACCTCGACGGCGTCGCACTACGCGAACAGCATGTCGTGACCGTCACGCCAGAGCACCCGGCCGCCACGTCGTTCGTCGGCTGCGGCCGCGCTCAGCGCGGCCATGAGATCGTCATCGTGGATCCGGCGACCCGGCGGCCATCTGCGAACAGCGCGGTTGGGGAGATCTGGCTCGCCGGCGGGAGCATCGCCCAAGGCTATTTGGGCAGGCCCGCCGAAACGGAGGAGACTTTCTCGGCGTTCCTAGCAAGCAGCGGGACAGCTACCGGGAAAGGCCCGTTCCTGCGCACTGGTGACCTGGGCTTCCAGATGGACGGCGAGCTGTTCCTCACGGGCCGGCTGAAAGATCTCGTCGTGATCCGCGGCCGCAATTACTACCCCGAAGACATCGAGAGGACGGCGCAGGACAGCCATCCGGCGCTGCTGCGCGGTCGGGGGGCCGCCTTCTCGGGCACGCCGCAGTCGGGTGGCTCCGAAGCGCTCATCGTCGCGCAGGAGGTCGACAGTGATCGGATTGCTGACGTCGACGTCAGCGAGGTTATCGACGCTATCCGCACCGCGATCACCGAACAACACGAGATCCAGCCGGACGCCGTGGCGCTGTTGGAGCCGTTACGGATCCCGACAACGTCGAGCGGAAAGATCCGGCGGAGCAGCTGTCGGCAGCGCTTTCTCGACGGCGACCTCGACGTGTTGGCCGAGTGGCACGCACCGTTGCTAACCGATCCCCGCCCGGCCGCACCGGCTGCCGATCAGGCACCGGTCGGCGAAAGACGCGGCGCGGAGGAC
>NZ_DATMLH010000273.1:0-30704 GCF_035570115.1 Mycobacterium sp. | reverse complement strand
GTCGGATAACAGTTCCCCCAGATTGACGCCGCGGGCTTCGGCGGCCGCGCGCTCGGATGCGGTCGATCGCGTGTAGCGGTCGATCATGTCGCGGGTGGCCCAGCCGGCGACGGCCATCAGACCGCCCTCAGTGCCTCCCGCGGCAAGCCAGCGCGACGCCGCGGTGTGCCGCAGCAGATGCGGGTGAAACTTCGGCAGACCGGCCAGCTGGGCGCGATATTTCAGCGCCGAATGCGGCCCGTAATACTCCAGAGCTCTTGATGGTCTGCGCCGGCTTGCGTGCGGCCCGCAGGGATAGCTCCCAGGAACGCAGCAAAGCGGCGAGATCGACGGCTGCTGGCATGCGACGCGCCATGCCGATACCTTGGCTGACTGCGCTGTACTTATCTGCTATTTCTGGATTGACAAGCAAATCTGCTGGTCAAAGCAAGAATAGGGAGTGTCACTCAGTCCAGGTAGTCGCGCAGCACCTGCGAACGGCTGGGGTGGCGCAACTTCGACATCGTCTTCGACTCGATCTGGCGGATGCGTTCGCGGGTAACCCCGTAGACCTGGCCGATCTCGTCGAGGGTGCGGGGCTGGCCGTCGGTCAGGCCGAAGCGCAGCCTTACGACACCGGCTTCGCGCTCCGAGAGCGTCTCCAGCACCGACTGCAGCTGGTCTTGCAGCAGGGTGAACGACACCGCGTCGACAGCTACCACCGCTTCGCTGTCCTCGATGAAGTCGCCGAGTTGGCTGTCGCCCTCGTCGCCGATGGTCTGGTCCAGCGAGATCGGTTCGCGGGCGTACTGCTGGATCTCCAGCACCTTCTCCGGGGTGATGTCCATTTCTTTGGCCAGCTCCTCGGGTGTGGGCTCGCGGCCCAGATCCTGCAGCAGCTCGCGCTGAATACGGCCCAGCTTGTTGATCACCTCGACCATGTGCACCGGGATGCGGATGGTGCGGGCCTGGTCGGCCATCGCGCGGGTGATCGCCTGGCGGATCCACCAGGTCGCATACGTGGAGAACTTGTAACCCTTGGTGTAGTCGAACTTTTCGACCGCGCGGATCAGACCCAGGTTGCCTTCCTGGATCAGGTCGAGGAAGGCCATCCCGCGGCCGGTATACCGCTTGGCCAGCGAGACGACGAGTCGCAGGTTGGCTTCCAGCAGATGGTTTTTGGCGCGGTCGCCGTCGCGGCAGATCCACGCCATGTCGCGGCGCTGGGCGGCCGGCAGTTTCTCGCCCGCCTCGGCGAACTCGGTCATCTTCTGCGTCGCGTAGAGGCCGGCCTCGATCCGCTTGGCCAGCTCGACTTCCTCTTCGGCGTTGAGCAGCGCCACCTTGCCGATCTGCTTGAGATAGGCGCGAACCGAGTCCGCCGATGCGGTGAGTTCGGCGTCTTTGCGGGCTTGACGCAACGCCTCAGACTCGTCCTCATCCCAGACGAAATCGCCTGAAGCTTTGTCTTTTTCGCTCGGCTCGAGGATCTCCTCGTCCTCGACTGGCCCCGCGACGACGACTTTCTTCGAACTGGCCTCGGTGCCCTCGGCCTGGTCGGCCTCTGCGTCGACGGCCGGCTCATCCTCGAGGTCGTCGAGGGTCAGGTCTTCGGTCTCGAGGTCGATTTCCTCGACGGGCTCACCTTCGATGTCCGGCTCGCCGTCGAGTTCGTCGATTTCCTCGACCTCAAGCTCATCGGCCACGACCTCGACGTCGTTGGGGGCATCGTCAGACGACGTTGCTTTCTTCGCGCGACCGCGGACCGGCTCCGACTTGGCGGCAGCGCCCTTGGTCGAACTGTGCGCCTTGGTTGCGGCGTCGGTACCGGCCTTGGCGGACTTCGCCGGTGCGTTACCGGCACGCGTCGCCGTCTTTGCCGGTGCCTTGGTCGCCGTCTTGGTGGCCCGTCTTGTGGTGGTGGAGCCGTTGGCGGACTTGGCTGCCGATCCTTTTGCCACGGCAGTGGCGGGGGACTTGGCGGCCGTGCGCTTCACCGGCTCCTCGGTTGCCGGTCGTGCTTTGGTCGCTGCCACGTAAACCCCTTCGGTAGGACTCACTTCCGGTGCTCTAGGCATGCTCAACCGGAAAATATCGGCTATGTCGAATGTCGGCGTCCACTATCAGTCCGGATATTCGCCGCTCTCGGTCGGGCGGCTGCCGATGACCATTGTAACGACAGCGCGGCAATCCCCCGGCCGCAGCGCCTAAATTCAGCGCGTCACGTCGCTGGCCGCCGCCATCGCCGCGCCGACGATTCCCGCGGTGTTCTGCAGGGCGGCGGCGACCACCGGAGTGCGGTTCTCTAGCAGAGGCACCCATTTTTCGGCTTTGCGGCTAATCCCGCCGCCGGCGATAAATAGTTCGGGCCACATCGCGTTCTCGATGGCGACCAGCACCTTTGTCACCTGCTTCGCCCATTTTTCGTAGCTCAAACCCTGGGTGTCCCTGACCGATGACGCGGCGCGGTGTTCGGCTTCTTTGCCGTCGACCTCGAGGTGCCCGAACTCGGTATTGGGCAGCAAAATCCCGTTGTGAATGACCGCTGACCCGATCCCGGTTCCGAATGTGAGCACCACAACCACGCCGGTGGTGTCTTTGCCCGCCCCATAGCGCTCTTCTGCCAGTCCGGCCGCGTCGGCGTCGTTGAGGACCACGATTTCCTGGCCGTCCAACTCCGAGCTGATGACGTTGCGGGCGTCGGTCCCGATCCATGCTTTGTCCACGTTGGCCGCGGTCCGGACAGTCCCGTTCGTGACGACCCCCGGATAGGTCACCCCGAGCGGGCCGGTCCAGTTGAACTCGTTGACCACGGCGGCGATGGTCTTCGCGACTGCCGACGGCGTGGCCGGCTTGGGTGTCGGCAGCTTGAACCGGTCGCCGACCAGCTGGCCGGTATCCAAGTCGACGATTCCGCCCTTGACGCCGCTACCGCCGACGTCGACACCGAAACTCTGGCGCGGCGTGCCGGGCACACCGGTCCCGGGCGAGTCGGTGCTCGAGTCGGTAGCGGTCATCGAATCTCCTCGACGCGACGGGGTGTCCGCCCACACCCTAGTGCGACGACGACGCGGGCCGGGACGCCCGGGGCGATTCGGACAATCTGACCCTAATGCGTGGATGAGCGGTCGGCTGGCCTGTTTCGCGGCCAGTGCCGAACCGCCAGCGGAGTGGCCCGGCGTCAACTGTGATGCGATGGACCGGTGAGCACGCTAGAGAACCAACCGGCACACCTGCGTTCGGTGGCCGAGGCGTTGGCCGGGGAAGCGGCCGCGTTCGTCCGGCGCCGTCGTGACGAGGTGTTCGGCCCCGACGCGCGCGCCGGGAGCAACGCTGCGGTGCGGACAAAGACGACCCCGACCGACCCGGTGACCATCGTCGACACGGAGACCGAACGGTTTCTGCGTGATCGGTTGGCGCAGCTGCGATCCGGTGACCCGGTGCTGGGCGAAGAAATCGGCGGACCCGCCGATCCGGCAGGCGGCGGTGCCGGCACGGTCACCTGGGTGCTCGACCCGATCGATGGCACGGTGAATTTCGTTTACGGCATCCCCGCCTACGCGGTGTCGGTGGCAGCGCAGGTCGACGGTGTGTCGGTGGCCGGCGCGGTCGCCGACGTCATGGGCGGGCGGGTGTACTCGGCCGCGGCCGGACAGGGCGCACACGTTATCGACGAACAAGGCATCCACCCGCTGCGGTGCACCGCCGTCGACGATTTGTCGATGGCGTTACTGGGCACCGGATTCGCGTACTCCAGGCGACGCCGTACGGCGCAGGCGGACCTGGTGGCCAAGATCCTGCCGGTCGTCCGCGATGTGCGTCGGATTGGCTCTGCCGCAATGGATTTGTGCATGGTCGCGGCGGGCCGACTGGATGCGTACTACGAACACGGCCTGCATGTCTGGGACCGTGCGGCCGGCGCGCTGATCGCTGCCGAGGCGGGTGCCCGGGTGGTGGTGCCCGAGCCGGGGGACCCGGACAGCACCGCCGCGCTGGTGGTCGCCGCGGCGCCGGGAATCGCCGATGAGTTACTTGCGGTCCTGGAGCGATTCGACGGGCTGGCTCCGATTCCGGGGTGAGCGATCGACCCGGCGGTCAGCAGATGCCCGCGTGGATCTTCGCCAGCAGCGCCGGATCGGCCGGCTCAGCGTTGCCCGGCCGCAGGCCGGCGAGCACCGCGTCGATATCGTCGCTGTGCGCCAGCGCGCTGAAGTCGGTGCCCAGAACCAAGTCAACGGAATCGTCGGTGCGGTCGTCGCGGTACAACTCGGTGCACGGGGCCACCAGCCACACCGCCGCGGCCCCGGCCTGACCTGCATCGCCGAAACGGATCTGGCCCTGGCAGTTCAGTTTGGCGTGGGCATAGATCGGATCGTTGGCCGCGATCGGCTGCGCGAAACCCAGGTCTTTCATTGCACCGGCGATGTCGGCGGCCTGACCGCCGCGTCCGCTGGCGTTCAAGACGCGGATTTTGGCGTCAGCGAGTTTTGCCGGTGCGACATTGACCATCGTGCTGCGTGACACCGGTGTACCCAGGTGCGGCTGCCCTGGATCCGTCGGCGGCGGCGGGTTGCAGGCCGCGGCCTCATGGATCTCGGGCGGACGGGTGAGCGCGATCGTCCACACCACCGCGCTCGCGACCAGCAGCACGACCAGTAGGACGATCGCGGGTCGGATGTTGCGGCGGCGAAAGGGTCGACCGTGCTTGTCGAAGGCGGTGCCTTCGGTAATTTGCGCGACCACGTACGCACTCTAAACGCGATGTTTAAGGCGAGGTAGCGCGGTTAATTACCTAGTGTGACGTAAATCACACTACAACACCCCGGTCTATGGGCACGAATCGTTTGGTGGATGCGTTCGACGCTGGTACAAAGCTTTGCTTGAGGTTACGAGGGGACATGATGATGCCTACCGATTACGACGCCCCACGGCGTACCGAGACCGACGACGTTTCCGAGGATTCCCTAGAGGAGCTCAAAGCACGGCGAAACGAAGCGGCTTCGGCGGTGGTTGACGTCGATGAATCAGAGTCCGCCGAATCTTTCGAGCTGCCCGGTGCCGATCTATCCGGCGAAGAGCTGTCGGTCCGCGTGATTCCCAAGCAGGCCGACGAGTTCACTTGTTCGAGCTGCTTTCTGGTGCAACACCGCAGTCGGCTGGCCAGCGAGAAAAACGGCGTGATGATCTGTACCGACTGCGCGGCCTGATCGGTTAGCTGCGCAATGCCGACAGCACCCGCTCCGGGTGGCGGCAGCTCACCAGCCAGTATGGCGTCGGGTCGTCGACGTCGTCCAGAACGAGCAGCACCATGGGTCCGACCCAGGCCCGGTGCACCACGTAAGCCGCAGGGTCGAGTTGACGTCCCAGCGCCGCGGATTTGGCCGACCGCGGGATGTCAGCGGATCGGGCGATCACGGTGACGGGCAGATGTGCCTCGCCGGCCCACAGTTCGACTCCGCCGTCGCCGGCAATGACCCGGATTTCGATGCGGCCCAGCCAGAGCAGCGCTCCGGTCGCCACCACGAACAGCAGCGCGAACGGCAGCCACCGCGGGATGCTGGGCACGCCCTGGTTGACTTCCAATGCGATCAGTGCCGCCGGCGCGAAACCCAGTGGCCACCACCACCATGGCACCCACAAACGCTCGCGATACCGGACGCTTTGCGGCGCGACTCGCGTACCTGACACTCGGTCAAGGGTAATCTGTGGCCCCGTGTCGACCAGTCTGGCGGTTGTTCGTCTCGACCCGGGGCTTCCGCTGCCCACCCGGGCCCACGCCGGCGACGCCGGCGTCGATCTCTACAGCGCCGAAGACGTCGAGCTCGCGCCCGGCCACCGGGCGTTGGTGCGGACCGGGATCGCGGTTGCCATTCCATTCGGAATGGTCGGCTTGGTGCACCCGCGCTCTGGATTAGCTGCGCGGGCAGGGCTTTCGATCGTCAACAGCCCGGGCACCATCGATGCCGGCTACCGCGGTGAGATCAAGGTCGCCTTGATCAATCTCGATCCCGAGGTGCCGATCGTCGTGCATCGCGGCGACCGTATCGCCCAGTTGTTGGTACAGCGCGTCGAGCTGGTTGACTTGGTCGAAGTGTCGTCATTCGACGAGGCCGGGCTGGCCGATACTTCCCGTGGCGAGGGTGGCCACGGCTCCTCCGGCGGACACGCGAGTCTGTGACCGCGCCGGCGACGATGCAGAGCGAAGCGATGAGGAGGAGCGGCGTGATGGCCGCGCCGGCGACGATGCAGAGCGAAGCGATGAGGAGGAGCGGCGTGATGGCCACGCCGGCGACGATGCAGAGCGAAGCGACGAGGTAATGGCATTCGGTAGACGCAAATCCAAAGACGAGCCGACCGACGAATCGGAAGTCCGGCAAGTTCCGGAAGTCCCGGAGGTCGCCGCCGCACCCCCGGAATCGGCAAGGTCGGTCGGGAACGCGGTCGCCGACGACTCGGAGGGGCCGTTCGACATCGAGGATTTTGACGACGCCGCGGCCGCTGAGGAGGGTCGCCTCGATCTCGGTTCGGTGCTGCTGCCGATGCCGGCCTCGGCCCAGCTGCAAGTCGAGCTGACCGAGACGGGCATCCCCAGCGCGGTATGGGTGGTGACACCCAACGGTCGCTTCACCGTCGCTGCCTACGCGGCGCCCAAGACCGGCGGTTTGTGGCGCGAGGTGGCCAGCGAGCTGGCCGACTCGCTGCGTAAGGACGGGGCCGCGGTGAGCATCCAGGACGGTCAGTGGGGCCGGGAGGTGGTTGGCACCGCGACCGGCGTGGTGCGGTTCATCGGGGTCGACGGCTACCGCTGGATGATTCGCTGCGTCGTGAACGCCTCGGCCGAGACCATCGATGCGTTGACCGACGAAGCCCGGGAAGCGTTGGTAGACACCGTGGTTCGTCGTGGAGACACTCCTCTACCGGTTCGGACGCCATTGCCGGTGCAGCTGCCCGAGCCGATGGCCTCACAGCTGCGCGAGGCCGCTGCGCAGGGTGCGCCGGAGGGTCAGGCGGTCGCGCCGCCGGACCCTAACGTTGGGGGGGAAGAAGAGGGGCCGTCCGACTCCCCAGCGCCGACAGCGCGCCGTAGCGCCGCCGGGTCGGCGATGCAGCAGTTGCGCAGCACCACCGGCGGCTAAAGGTCGCCCAACGCCGCCAGACACGCGGCGCCGAGTGCCGCGGGATCGGCGCCGATCTGATCCAGCGTCACCGAGCGCAACGCTGCGTGCGGCGCCGCGGCCGCCCACTCCAGCCCGACGTCGAGCGGGTGTATCGGGTCGTCGGTCGCGGCGGCAACGCCCATCGGCACCGCCAGCTGCTGCAGCTGTTTGCGGGTGGGAGCAACGTAGGTCGCCGCTTCCTCCATGGCGTCGGGTAAATGCGGCCACTGGCTGCGCCATGACCGGGTCAGCTCCTCGGCCAACCACGGTGGGCTGGACGCCTGCATCTGCGCGGTCGTTGCGGCCAAACCGTCGTGCCGCAGCTGGTCCGCGGAGTGCCGGGCCGCAATGGCGGCGGGAGCATCGCCGGGCGGGCCGGTCCAGGCCGGCAGCGCGGCCAACACTGCCACCGCGCGATCGGGATGCTGTAGCGCCCAGGCCGCGGCCACCGCGGCCCCGATCGAAACGCCGCCGACCGCGATCGGACCGCGGCGCGCCGCGTCGTCCAAAGCCGTCAGGTAGCCGGCGATCAAGTGGCGTGGCTGCGGTGGCGGGGCCAGAATCCCCGCGCCGGCATCGTGTAGCGGCCCCGAGAATGCCCGAGTGACGTAGTCGTTGTCGGACCCCGTGCCCGGCAGCATCACGACCGTCGCCCCGCCCAGGTTCATAGCCACCCCTAGATACTGCCCGGGCGCTATCCGGCTATCCGCAAAAGGCACGGGAACTAACGGGTCTACGGTTTCCGTTGGCGTGAGAGGATCGACTTCCACCGGTGCAAGGTGGATTTACAGGACGGTCAGGAGTTGTCATGGCGGCGAAAGGTTATCTGCGCCGGCTGACTCGTCGGTTGACGGAGGACCCCGAGCAGCGCGACGTCGAGGAATTGTCCGACGAGGCAGTCAATACCGGGGCGCAGCGAGCCATCGACTGTGAGCGAGGCCAGGAGGTCACCATGGTCGGAACGCTGCGCTGCGTGGACACCAACGCCAAGGGTTGCCCCGGCGGGGTGCGCGCCGAGCTGTTCGACGGCACCGACACCGTGACGCTGGTGTGGTTGGGGCAACGCAGGATTCCCGGCATCGACTCGGGCCGCACGCTGCGAGTCCAGGGCCGGCTCGGCAGGCTGGAAAACGGCACCAAAGCGATTTACAACCCGCACTACGAAATTCAGCGGTGAAGCGCCGAGTGAACGGTGCAACAGACGCCAGTGACATGACGCCGGCAGCCGAGAGCGAAGGGCGGTCCGAGGCTGCACAGCCCACCCCGGCCGAGCGGGTGATGGCACAGCTGGGCGGCGTGTCCGGGATGATCTATTCCTCGCTGCCGGTGCTGGTCTTCGTCGGCACCTCGAGGCTGCTTGGCTTGGCGGCGGCGGTCGGCGCCGCCCTCGGCATCGCCACGCTCATCCTGCTGTGGCGGCTGATCCGGCGCGAGTCCGTGCAGCCGGCGGTGTCGGGACTCATCGGCGTCGTGGTCTGCGCGCTGATCGCGTACATGCTGGGGCAGTCCAAAGGTTACTTTCTGCTGGGCATCTGGACGTCGCTGTTGTGGGCGGCGGTATTCGCGGTCTCCATCCTGATCCGCCGGCCAGTTGTCGGCTACATCTGGAGCTGGCTGGGCGGGCACGATCGGGCCTGGCGCGACGTCCGCCGCGCGGTCTACGCCTTCGATATCGCCACGCTCACCTGGGTGCTGGTCTTCGGCGCACGCTTCGTGGTGCAGCGAGTGCTCTACGACTCCGACCACACGGGCTGGCTCGTGGTGGCACGGATCGCGATGGGGTGGCCGCTGACCGCGGCGGCGGCGTTGGTGACCTACCTGGCGATCAGGGTGGCGCAGCGCGCTCTGGAGGCGACCAGCACCGTTACTGCAGCGGCAACAACAGCTGGCGCAGCTCTTCCTCCACCTCGGTGACCGCCACAAACAGCAGCTCGTCGCCACCCTCCAGCGGCTCGTCGTCCTGCGGCACGATGACCCTGGTCCCACGCAGGATTGTCACCAGCGCGGCATCCCGCGGCAGCTGTAACTTCCGCACCGCCTTGCCGCCCCACGGCGTGTCGTCAGGCAGCGTGATCTCGAGCAGGTTGGCCTGACCGTTCCGGAACTCCATCAGCCGCACCAGGTCTCCGACCGCGACGGCCTCCTCGATCAAAGAACACAACATCCGCGGGGTGGACACCGCCACATCGACGCCCCAGGCGTCGGTGAACAGCCATTCGTTGCGGGGATCGTTGACCCGGGCCACCACGCGGGGCACTGCGAACTCCGTCTTGGCCAGCAAGCTGAGCACCACGTTCGCCTTGTCGTCGCCGGTGGCGGCCACCACGACGTCGAATTCCTCCAGGCGTATCGACTGCAGCACGCTCATCTCGCAGGCGTCGCCGAGTTGCCAGCGCGCGCCCTTGATGGCGTCGACGTCGATGTGCTCGGGGTTGCGGTCGATCAGTGACACGTCGTGACCGTTGTCCAGGAGTTCGCGGGTGACCGAGCGGCCGACCGCCCCGGCTCCGGCGACAGCTACCTTCATGACCGCCACTCCACAATCCCGGCTAGGGGGTCTTTATCGTCGTCGGCGCGTTTCATCGGCTAAAGGTCCTCTCCGGGAGGCAATGCCGCGATCGCCAATGCCTCAGCTACACGGCCTGATATGGCGGCGACATAGACCTGATCGCCGGCCTGGATGACCGTCTTCGGCTCGGGTAGCACGCCGGTACCGAATCGAATCAAGAACGCCACTCTTGCGCCGGTGGCCGTCTCCAGATCGGTGGCCCGGCGGCCCACCCAGTCCTCGTGCAGCGCGACCTCGGCCACGGCGACGGTCCCGGTCGGGTCCCGCCACTTGGTGGTCTCGGTATCCCGGGTGAGCGCGTTGAGCAACCGATCGGTCGTCCACGGCACGGTGGCGATCGTGGGAATGCCCAGGCGTTCATAAACCTGGGCACGTTTGGCGTCGTAGATGCGCGCCACAACCCGCGGCACACGGAAGATTTCCCGAGCCAGCCGGGCTGAAATAATGTTCGAGTTATCGCCGGATGACACCGCGGCGAACGCATCGGCCTCCTCGATACCGGACCTGAGCAGCACGTCTCGGTCGAATCCGACACCGTGCACACGCTCACCGGAGAAGTCCGGGCTCAGCCGACCAAACGCCTTGCTGTCACTGTCGATGACCGCCACGTGGTGGCCGAGCCGAGACAACCCGTCGGCCACCGACGACCCCACCCGACCGCACCCCATCACAACCACTCGCACTTGCGGGTCCTCTCGGCGCGCGTGTTACTTGTCAGGCCCCACCGCTGTCAAGAGAACCGTACCGGCAGTCCCGGGTGCGCTTACTCTTGGCTCTCGTGTCCAAACTTTCGACTGCGGCGCGTCGGCTGGTTTTGGGCCGGCCGTTTCGCAGCGATCGGCTGAGCCACACTCTGCTGCCCAAGCGGATCGCCTTGCCGGTGTTCGCCTCCGATGCATTGTCCTCGGTGGCTTACGCCCCCGAGGAGGTCTTCCTGATGCTCTCGGTGGCCGGTTTGGCGGCGTACTCGTTGGCACCGTGGATCGGGCTGGCGGTGGCCGCGGTGATGCTGGTCGTGGTGGCCAGCTACCGGCAGAACGTGCATGCCTACCCCTCCGGCGGCGGCGACTACGAGGTGGTCACCACCAACCTGGGTCCCAATGCCGGCCTCACGGTGGCAAGTGCTCTGATGGTGGATTATGTTCTCACGGTGGCTGTTTCGACGGCATCGGCCATGTCGAACATCGGGTCCGCCGTCCCGTTCGTCGCCGACCACAAGGTGCTGTTCTGCGTGAGCGCGATCCTGCTGGTGATGGCGCTGAACCTGCGCGGTGTGCGCGAATCCGGGGTGGCCTTCGCCGTCCCCACCTATGCGTTCATCGTCGGCGTAGCCGCCATGCTCGGCTGGGGGTTGTTCCAGATTTACGTGCTGGGCGAGCCGCTACGGGCCGAGTCCGCCGGCTTCGTGATGCATGCCGAGCGCAGCGAGATCACAGGCTTCGCGTTGGTGTTCCTGGTCGCGCGGTCGTTCTCATCGGGCTGCGCGGCGCTCACCGGTGTGGAGGCGATCAGCAACGGGGTGCCGGCATTTCGAAAACCTAAGTCGCGCAACGCGGCAACGACGCTGCTACTGCTGGGCACGATCGCGGTGAGCCTGTTGATGGGCATCATCTTGCTGGCCAAGGAGACCGGGGTCCAGATCGTCGACGATCCCGCCACGCAACTGGCCGGCATCCCGCGCGACTATCAACAGAAGACTCTCGTCACTCAGATCGCGCACGCGGTCTTCGGCAACTTCCAGATCGGGTTCCTGCTGATCGCCGTGGTGACCGCGCTCATCCTGGTGCTGGCGGCCAACACGGCGTTCAACGGGTTTCCGGTACTGGGCTCGGTACTGGCCCAGGACAGTTATCTTCCCCGCCAACTGCACACTCGCGGGGACCGGCTGGCCTTCTCCAACGGCATCGTGTTCCTGGCGGTCGCGGCCCTCGCGGCGATCATCGCTTTCCGGGCGGAGGTCACCGCGCTGATTCAGCTGTACATCGTCGGGGTGTTCATTTCGTTCACGCTGAGCCAAATCGGCATGGTCCGACACTGGACTCGGCTGCTGCGCAATGAAACCGATCCCGCCGTGAGGCAGACGATGCAGCGCTCCCGGGCGGTCAACACCATCGGGTTCGTGGCCACCGGCGCGGTGCTGTTCGTCGTATTGATCACCAAGTTCCTTGCCGGAGCGTGGATCGCTGTTGTCGCCATGACGTTACTTTTCGTGGTGATGAAGATGATCCGCAAGCATTACGACACCGTCACCCGGGAACTGGAGCAACAGGCCACCGACAAAAATGAGGTTGTGTTGCCCAGCCGCAACCACGCCGTGGTGCTGGTGTCGAAGTTGCATCTACCGACACTGCGCGCGCTGGCCTATGCGCGCGCGACGCGGCCCGATGCGCTGGAGGCCGTCACGGTGAGCGTCGACGACGCGGAAACCCGTGCGCTAGTCCGCAGATGGGAAGACAGCGATATCAGCGTGCCGCTGAAGGTCATCGCTTCGCCGTACCGCGAAATCACGCGCCCGATACTGGATTACGTCAAACGCGTAAGCAAGGAATCGCCGCGCAGCGTGGTGACGGTCTTCCTGCCGGAGTATGTCGTGGGCCATTGGTGGGAGCACCTGCTGCACAATCAAAGCGCGCTGCGGCTGAAGGGCCGCTTGCTGTTCATGCCGGGGGTGATGGTGACATCGGTCCCTTGGCAACTTAATTCGTCGGAGCGGCTCAAGGCGATGCATCCGCACGCGGCTCCCGGCGATGCTCGTCGGGGGATTTTCGATTGACACCTGAGTTCACTGCGGGGCTGTCACCCGCGCTGAGGGAATTGACGTTGACGGTCGGGGCGCCGGCCAACGGGGGCAGCTGCGTGGCACGTCACGACGGTCGTGTGGTGTTCGTGCGCTACGCATTGCCCGGCGAGCGGGTGCGGGTGCGGGTCACCGCAGACCGGGGTTCCTATTGGCACGCCGAGGCCGTCGAGGTGATCGAGGCGTCAGACGACCGTAGGACGTCACTATGCGCGATCGCGGGGGTGGACGGCGCCGGGTGTTGCGATCTGGCTTTCGTCGAGCCGGCCGCGGCGCGGGTGCTCAAAGCCGAAGTCGTGTCCAATCAGCTTGGCCGTCTTGGCAATTACCACTGGCATGGGAGCGTCGAACCGCTTTCACCAGTAGGCCCGACCGGTTGGCGAACCCGGGTCCGGCTCGACATCGGCGCTGACGGGCGTGCCGGATTTCACCGCTACCGCAGCGATGAGCTGGTCGCCGATCTCGATTGCGGTCAGCTGCCGGCCGGGATGACCGACGGTGTCGGTTCGACCGAATGGCCGCCCGGCGCGCAACTGCACATCGTCATCGATGACGACGGTCAGCGGCATGTGGTCCGCACGGCGCGACAGGGCCGACGAACCTCGACCGAAGTGGTGGAGGGCAACTACGAAGGCGTACAGCGGGCGGGTCGGTACAGCTGGCAGGTACCGGTGACGGCCTTCTGGCAGGCCCACCGCGACGCGGCACGGACGTACAGCGAACTGGTCAGCGACTGGGCTCAACCGGGCCCAGGCATGACAGCCTGGGATCTCTACGGTGGCGTAGGGGTTTTCGCCGCGGTGCTCGCTGATGCGGTGGGGGAGTCCGGACGGGTGCTGAGCGTCGATAGCTCGCGGGCGGCGTCGCGGGCGGCGCGAGCCACGTTGGCCGATATCCCGCAGGTCAGTGTGCTCACCGATTCGGTGCGGCGGGCACTGGCCGGTGAACGCCGCGGTGCCGATGTGGCCGTGCTCGATCCGCCGCGTGCCGGCGCGGGACGCGACGTGATCGACCTGCTGGCCGCCGCCAAAGTCCCGCGGGTGGTGCACATCGGTTGCGAGGCGGCGTCGTTCGCGCGCGATATCGGCCTGTATTTGCAGCACGGCTATGCGGTCAACGAGATTTCGGTGTTCGACTCGTTCCCGCTGACCCATCACACCGAGTGCATCGCGCTGTTGACGCGCTGACCGGCGGCCTTCGCTCGAAAGTACCTCGCGTAGTTACTCTTTAGGCTCGTCGGCTAACGGTCGACTGAAGATTGGGCGAAGGCTAAGTAAACGCGTACGTCAGTGGATCCGGCAGATCGCCGCAATCAGCGTGGGGCGGTCAGCTCGCCGCCCGGTGCCGGCTCGCCCTACCGAATCTCCGATGAATCGTTCAGCGCCGCGGACAGCAGGCGTGATGCGGTGATCACCCCGTGCAACCTGCCGTCTTTGACCACGGCGACCAGCGGACTTCGGAGACGCGCCATGACCTCGGCCACTTCGATGATGGTGTCGTCGCCGTCGGCCACAGGTATGTGTTGGCGTTGCTTTGGCAGCACATCGCGGATCGTCTTGCCACTGAGCTTCTCTGCGGCGTGGTCGGCCATCGACTCGGTCAAGACGCTGGCCAGGCCGGGATCGTCTTGCACATAGCCGGGCACGATGAATCGGACGACCTGGGAGGCCGGCAGCACGGCGTATGGGGTCTCGGACGTGTCGGTGACGACCACGAGCCCGTTCAGTCGGTGCTCCGCAAGCAAACGGACCGCATCAAGCGCATCTGAATCGATATTTACGACCGGGAACTTCTCGTCGAGATCCTCTGCCCGCACACTGACACCATACGTCCGGCGAGAGCCCTCGGTGAGCCGGATCGGATTCGCCGCAGGGTGCGTCTTTACGACACCTTTACGGCCCGGCCGCTCGTGTGCAGATCTTGAGCCTTGCAAAACCAAAGGCGGTGAAACTTGCGGTGAAGGTCCGGCGAGCTAAGCCAACAGGGAGTAGCGCACCCACAGATAAGCGATGGAGATTACCAGCGAGGTCGCTGTCACTACCGCGCCTTTCCGGGTGAACTCCCCGAACGAAACGGGATTGCCGGCGCGCTGGGCGATCCCCATGACGACGACGTTGGCGCTGGCCCCGACGGCGGTGAGGTTACCGCCCATGACGGTGCCCATTATGAGGGCCCACCACAGCACGCCCTGGCTGTTGAATGCGTGCATTGACGAGGCGAACTGACCGACGATCGGGGTCATCGTGGCGGCGTAGGGAACGTTGTTGACGAACCCGCTGAAGAGAAAAGACACGCCGAGGATCAGCATCGTCGTCCCCCAGGGACTGCCGCCGGTCGCATGGATGGCCGCATGGGCCAACTTATCGATGACGCCGGTTTTTACCAGTGTGCCGACCATCACGAACAGCCCCGCGAAGAACAGCAGTGTCTCCCACTCGACGGCGGACAGGTAGAAGTCACGGCTCAGGCCGGAGATCACGATCAACATACCGGCGCCGGTCATCGCCACCAGTGACGGCTCCATGTGGATCTGCTTGTGCGCGACGAACCCGGCGAACACGAAAACGAGAACAATCGCGCACTGAATCAGCAGCCGGTGATCATGGATCGCCTCGCGCTCGTCGAGTGACATGACGTCGGCGATTCGCTCGTCATCGACGGTGAAAGCGCCAGGGAACAAGACGGGCAGTAGCACCACCAGGGCGCCCAGAACGATGATCACCACTGGCGTCATGTGGACCAGGAAGGAAACGAAACTCAGGTCGGCTCCGGTGCCGATGATCATTGAGGTCGGATCACCAACCAGCGTCGCGGCGCCTCCGATGTTGGCGGCGAACGCCTCGACGATGAGGAATGGCGCAGGATTGACCGCCAGCCGCTCGCACACCAGCAGGGTGACCGGTGCGATCAGCAAGACCGTCGTGACGTTGTCCAGGAAGGCCGATCCGACAGCGGTGACCAGCAACAGCAGGATCATGATCCGCAGCGGGGAGCCTTTAGCCCGCTTGGCCGACCAGATCGCCACGTATTCGAACACGCCGGTCTGGCGCACCACGCTGACGATGATCATCATCCCCAGCAGCAGAAAGATGACGTCCCAGTTGATCCCGGTGTCTTCCGAATACCAGACTTCGTGAGAGTTGATCGCCGGCAAGAAGAACATGGCCGTCGCGCCGCCCAGCGCCACCAGCGTCTTGTTCAGACGCTCGGTTGCGATCAACACGAAAGCGACCACGAATACCGTGCTCGCGTAAATCGCGTGAAAGGCGCTCAAGATTTCAGTGCCGCGGCCAGCAGGTGGGATGCGGTGATCACGCCATGCAACTTTCCGTCCTTGGTGACCGCGATCAGCGGACTGCGCAGCCGCGACATCTCCGCGGCCACCTTGGTGATGGTGGCGCGCGCATCGACCGATGGAATGTCGCGCACGTAGTCGGGCAGCACGTCGCCGACCGTCTTGCCCGCCAAATTCTGCACGGCCTGGTCAGGTGTCGGATCGCCGAGGACGCCGGCCAGCGTGAGATCGTCCTGCACGTAACGCGGCAGGATGAATCGCAGGATCGCGAACGCCGGCAGCACCGCGTACGGCTTTCCGGCGGGGTCCGTGACCAGGAGCCCGGGCAGATTATGTTCGGCGATCTTGCGGGCAGCGTCGATAGCGTCGGAGTCGATGGGCACGATCGGGAACTTCTCTTCGAGATCCTCTGCCCGCACACGGACACAATAACGTCCGCGTGACCTGGCGGCCGGGCTAGCTCCAGGCGAAGTAACGCAACCACAGATAACCGACGGAAAGTGCAAAGGAGACCGCGGTCACTACCGCCCCCCTTTTGGTGAAGTCCCAGAAGGAGATGGGATGGCCGGCGCGTTGCGCGATTCCGACCGCGACGATATTCGCGCTGGCTCCCACGGCGGTGAGGTTGCCACCGAGGACGGTGCCCAGTAGCAGGGCCCACCACAGCACACCGGAGCCGGTGTGTGCGGCGGGGATAGATGCGGCCATCTGTCCGACGACCGGTGTCATCGTGGCGGCATACGGAACATTGTTGATGAAGCTGCCCAACGTGAACGACACAGTGAGGATCAACATTGTCGCCGTCCAGGCATCGCCCTGGGTCAGGTGACTGGCCAGATCGGCCAATTCCTTGACGACGCCTGTCTTCACCAGGGCCCCAACCATGATGAACAGACCCGCGAAGAACAGCAGCGACTCCCACTCGACACTGGACAGAAAGACCTCCCGGCTCACGCCGGACATCGCGACCAGGATGCCGGCGCCGGCCATCGCCACCAGCGAAGGCTCCATGTGGATCTGCCTATGCATGACGAATCCGGCGAACACCACGACCAGGACGATTGCGCATTGGATCAGCAGCCGGCGATCGCGGATCGCTTCCCGCTCGTTCAGCGTCATGACATCGGCGACCCGCGCGGGATCGGCGGTAAAGAAGCCTGGAAACAGCCGGCGCAGCAGGATCAGCAGGACGGCGAGGACGATCAGCACCGCCGGCCCCATGTTGGCGGTGAACGTGATGAAGCTCAGGTGGGCTCCGGTGCCGATGATGATGCTGGTCGGGTCGCCGACGAGTGTCGCAGCGCCGGCGATGTTGGCGGCGAGGGCCTCGACGATGAGAAACGGCGCCGGGCTGATATCCAGCCGATCGCACACCAGCAAGGTGACTGGTGCGATCAACAGCACCGTGGTCACGTTGTCCAAAATTGCCGTTCCGAGCGCGGTGACAAGTATCAGCAGGATCATGATCCGCAGCGGGGAACCCTTGGCGCGCTTGGCCGACCAGATCGCCATGTATTCGAACAAGCCGGTCTGGCGGACCACGCTGACGATGATCATCATCCCGAGGAGCAAAAACAGGACATCCCAGTTGACCCCGGTGTCGCGTGCGTAGAAAACTTCGTCGGAATTGATCGACGGCAAAAAGAACATGGCCACCGCGCCGCCCAGTGCCACGAATGTCGGGTTGAGACGCTCGGTGGCGATCAACACGTAGGCGACTACGAACACCGTGGTCGCGTAGACGGCATGAAAGACACTCATCGGCTGCCCTGCCGTTGGGTACGCGCCGGGCCCAGCAGGTGCGACGTAGCGGCGTTCAAGATTCGAGCGCCGCTACCAGTAGGCGTGACGCCGTGATCACGCCGTCCAACATGACGTCCGTGTCCTAAGCGCGGTCTCGCCGACCGTGCACATCATCGCGAACTCCTGAATAGCCCCAAATAACAGGAGAAACCCGAATAGCAGAAAAAGACGCCGACCAGGCTTCCCGGCTCACCCGGGCCTAACCTATCAGGCTTGCCCGGACGGTGCGTGACCTCCGCAGGTCCGCGTCGGGCGAAGTATCTTCGCAGGTCGGCGCTGTGAGTTGGCCGTCGTGCGTACACTGGCGAAATGCTTGAACAGATCCGTGGGCCCGCCGATCTACAGCACCTTTCTCAGGCGGACATGCGGCATCTGGCCAAAGAGATCCGCGAGTTTCTCATTCACAAGGTGGCAGCCACCGGAGGGCATCTGGGGCCCAACCTCGGCGTCGTCGAGCTGACGCTGGCATTGCATCGGGTATTCGACTCGCCACACGATCCGATCATCTTCGACACCGGCCACCAGGCCTACGTACACAAGATGCTGACCGGGCGCGCCGCGGACTTCGAAACGTTGCGCAAAAAGGGTGGCTTGTCGGGTTATCCGTCTCGGGCCGAGAGCGAGCACGACTGGGTTGAGTCGAGCCACGCCAGTGCGGCGTTGTCCTACGCCGACGGGCTGGCCAAGGCGTTCGAGTTGACCGGCCACCGTAACCGGCACGTCGTGGCGGTCGTGGGCGACGGCGCCCTCACCGGCGGCATGTGTTGGGAGGCACTGAATAACATCGCCGCCGCGCATCGACCGGTGATCATCGTCGTCAACGACAACGGCCGCAGCTATGCACCGACGTTCGGCGGTTTCGCCAACCATCTGGCCGCCCTTCGGCTGCAGCCCAGCTACGAGCACCTCTTGGAGCGTGGCCGTTCCGCGGTGCGCGGCATGCCGGTCGTCGGCGAATTGGCTTACCAGTTCATGCACAGCGTCAAAGCCGGTGTGAAGGACGCACTTTCGCCGCAGTTGCTGTTCACCGACCTCGGGCTGAAGTACGTCGGGCCGGTCGACGGCCACGACGAGCATGCCGTGGAGACCGCGCTGCGCAGCGCCCGCGGATTCCGTGGCCCGGTGCTGGTACACGTCGTCACCCACAAGGGCATGGGCTACGGCCCGGCCGAGGCCGACGAGGCCGAGCAGATGCATTCCTGTGGGGTAATCGACCCGGCGACCGGGATTGCCACCAAGATCCCGGGACCGAGCTGGACGGCGACATTCTCCGAGTCGCTGATCGAATATGCGACCAAGCGCCGCGACATCGTCGCGATCACCGCTGCTATGCCCGGGCCCACCGGACTGACCGCATTCGGTGAGCGCTTCCCGGGTCGGTTGTTCGACGTCGGCATTGCTGAGCAGCACGCGATGACGTCGGCGGCCGGATTGGCCATGGGTGGACTGCACCCGGTGGTGGCGATCTATTCGACCTTCCTCAACCGCGGATTCGACCAAATCATGATGGACGTGGCACTGCATCGGCTGCCGGTCACCATGGTGCTCGACCGGGCCGGGATCACCGGCCCGGACGGTGCGAGCCACAACGGCATGTGGGATCTGTCGATGCTGGGCATCGTCCCCGGTATGCGGGTTGCCGCGCCCAGGGACGGCACAAGACTGCATGAGGAGCTCGGTGAGGCGCTCGACGTCGACGACGGTCCCACGGCGATCAGATTCCCGAAAGGTGATGTCGGCGAAGATATTCCGGCACTTCAGCGGCGCTCCGGCGTAGACGTGCTCGCGGTGCCCGTCGATGGGCTGACCAGCGATGTGCTGCTGGTAGCGGTCGGGGCGTTTGCGTCGATGGGCCTGGCGGTGGCCGAGCGGCTACGCAACCAGGGCATTGGCGTGACCGTGATCGACCCGCGGTGGGTGTTGCCGGTTTCTGACGTGGTGGCCGAATTGGCGCCTACGCACAAGCTGGTCGTCACGATGGAAGACAACGGCGTCAACGGCGGTGTCGGTTCGGCCGTGTCAGCGGCGTTGCGGCGCGCGGAGATCGACGTGCCCTGCCGCGATGTCGGACTGCCGCAACGATTCTTCGATCACGCGTCGCGCGGCGAGGTGCTCGCCGAGGCCGGTCTGACCGAGCAGGACGTGGCCCGGCAGATCACCGGATGGGTGGCCGCACTGGGCAGCCTGGGTAACGGCGTTGAATCGTCGGCGGAGATCAGCGAACACCTGGACTAGGTTCGCCCAGCGTCTGCTCGGCACCACTAGGCCAACGCTGCGGCCAGTACCGGGACCACCAGCTCACGCTGCCAACCACGGGCCTGTCCGGCAGTCAGGAACTCGTCAACCACCGCCGCCCGATCCTCGACGTCCTCCCAATCCCAGCAGAGCCGCCGCACCAGGTCGGGCGAAACCAGATTCTCGGTTGGCACCGAGATCTGTTGGGAGAGTTCGCGTAGCGCGGCGCGGGCCGCGTCCAGTCTCGCTGCGGCCTCCGGTCTGCGCTTGGGCCAGCGTGCCGGCGCGGGCGGCCCGTTGGGCGGCTCGGCCTCCTCCGCAGGACCGGAGTTCGCCCGCGCTGATTCCAGGGCCGCCAACCACGTCGCGGCGCCACGGCGCTGCCTGCGACCGCCGAATATCGGCAGGGCAAGCAGGTCGTCAAGGGTCTTCGGATCGGCAGTGGCGGCATCGATGATCGCCGAGTCGGGCAAGATCCGCCCCGGTGCGATATCGCGGCGTTGGGCGATTTCGTCGCGCGCTGTCCACAATTCACGAACCGCGGCCAGGCCACGCTGGCTGCGCACCCGGTGGATACCGGATGTGCGTCGCCAGCGATCCCGTCGCGTCGGTGGTGGGGCCTGGCCGACGGTCCGTAGATAATCGAATTCCTCTGCGGCCCAATCGGTTTTACCCTGTTCAGCCAGCACCCCTGCGATCGCGTCCCGGAGCTCGATGAGCACTTCCACATCGAGCGCTGCGTAGTTCAGCCACGCCGGCGGTAGCGGACGCTTGGACCAGTCCGCCGCGCCGTGCCCTTTGGCCAAACCCACACCGAGCAGCCGTTGTGCCATGGCCGCCAGGTTGACCCGGTCGAAGCCGACCAACCGTCCGGCCAGCTCGGTGTCGTACAGCGCCGGGGGTCGCATCCCGACCTCGGCCAGACACGGCAGGTCCTGATCGGCTGCGTGCAGAATCCACTCATCCTCCGCGAGCACCTCGGCGACGGGCCGCAGCACGCTCAGCGGGTCGCCGCCGTGGCTGACCGGATCGATCAGCACGGTGCCCGCCCCAGCACGGCGGATCTGAATCAGATAGGCGCGGTTGGAGTAACGGAACCCCGAGGCTCGCTCGGCGTCGACCGCGAACGCTCCATGGCCGCCGGCCAGCAGTTCCGCGGCGGCAGCGATCTCGCGGGCAGTCGTCGAGAGGTCGGGCACACCGTCGGCCGGCTGAAGCAGCGGCGTGACCTCTGGTTCCGTGCTTTCCGGCTGATCGTCTGCCGCTTGAGGCAGCTGGGAAACCATCTCAGACGCGGGACCGCGTGCCCAAATCCGTCACCCCGACCGGCGGCAGCCCCGCGGCATGCTCGAGCACCTCGCAGAACGCCTCGACGTGTGTACCGATGTCCGGGGTGATCGCGGTCCAGGACGCACGCAGCTCCAACTGGTGGGCGCGCGGCGGTCCGGAGATGTCCCCGTAGCGCACCGAGGTGGTGGCGGTGACCGTGCCGCCGAGCGCGGTCACGTGCTCGGCGCGGCTGTCCAGCGCTTCGACCAGCCAGCTCCAGGCCACTTCGGGCAGTAGCGGGTCGACGGCCTCGCTGGAGTCCAGGTCGGCCTGAATGTAGGCGACGAGCCGCATGGTGCCGTCCCAGGCATCGGCCCCATCCGGGTCGTAGAGCAGGATCAGCCGACCGAACGCGTCCCCGTCGGACTGCTCCGGCACAAGGTCGAGCTCCGGACGCTTGACCTCGGCGCCAAGCGCGTAGCTGTACGGCGCGAGACGCTGGGGCGGCCGGATCGGGCCCAGCTCGATCTCCGACCGCACGCTGGCGCCACTCATCGCCTCGACCGCCTCGCGGAACGGGACCGGTTCGGCTGAGCTCACAAGCGCCGCTCCTCCTCATCCTTCCGCGCTGCGCCGATGCAGGCGAAGATCACGACCTCTGACGCTAGACCTATCTGCCAACACGCGGAAAAAGGCGCGCCGTTTCTGCCCGGCGGGGCGGGCGGCAACGCTGAGTTACTCGGAGGAGAACCGCGCCGGCCGCTTCTCCCGGTGGGCGGTCAGACCCTCCCGGACATCAGGCCCGTCGAATCCAAGAAACTCCAGGCCAAGGGCGGTTTCGAAGGCCGGTGCGAACATCCGGTACCAGTGGTTGAGGCTGTGTTTGGTGAAGCGGATCGCCGACTGCGCGCCGTTCGCCAGATCCGCCGCGATGCGGGTCGCGGTGGCGAGCACGTCGTCGTCGTCGACGCACATCGAGACCAGCCCGATCCGCTCTGCTTCCTCGCCGGATAGCGGCGCACAGGTGAGCAGGTAGTACTTGGCCTTGGCCATGCCGACGAGCAGCGGCCAACAGATGGCCGCGTGATCACCCGCGGCCACACCCAGCTTCGTGTGGCCGTCGATGATCTTGGCGGTTCGCCCGGCCACCGAGATGTCCGCGAGCAGCGCCACCACCAGGCCCGCGCCGACCGCCGCGCCGTGAATCGCCGAAATCACCGGCTTGTCGAAGTTGACCATGTTGAGCACCAGATCGCGGGCCTCGCGCATGATGCGCAGCCGGTCGCTGAATTCGCCCATGGTCTCGTCGATCAGGTCGAAGCTGCCCCCGGAGGAGAACGCCTTGCCTTCGCCGCGGACCAAGACGACGCGCACGTCCGGGTCGCGACCGATCGCGGGCCAGATGTCGGCGAGATCGCGGTGCATCTGCGGCCCGACCGAATTGAGCCCGGGAGCATCGAGAACGACGTGCAGCACTCCGTGATCGGCGCGTTCGATTCGCAGGCTGGGAAATTCGTCGTAGCTGACTGAGGGGTGACGAACTGGCATCCCGGCTCCTGACGACACATCGGCTGACGGACTTTACGCACGACGACGTTACGCAGGTCAACCGCAGACCAGGCCGAGACTCCCTGGCGGACCGCTTCAAGCGCTGGTCATGGCAGCATTGATGCTGATGACTACGCGTCGCACGCTTCCCGAATCGCCGTACCTGGCCGCGGCCGCCGGCCGCAAACCCCACCGGGTGCCGGTGTGGTTCATGCGGCAGGCCGGCCGATCGCTGCCCGAATACCGTGCGCTGCGTGCGCAGACCAGCATGATGGCGGCCTGCTTCGACGCCGAGATGATCGCCGAGATCACCCTGCAGCCGATACGCCGTCATGACGTCGACGCCGCGATCCTGTTCTCCGATATCGTGGTCCCGCTGCGGGGTGCCGGGGTCGACGTCGACATCGTCCCCGACGTCGGACCCGTCATCGCGGCGCCGGTGCGCACGGCTGCCGATGTCGATGCACTCAAACCGCTTGAACCGCAACGTGTTCAACCGGTGTCGGAGGCGGTCTCGCTGCTCGTTCAGGCGCTGGGTGATGTTCCGCTGATCGGGTTTGCCGGGGCGCCCTTCACGCTGGCGTCCTACCTGGTCGAGGGCGGCCCGAGCCGTCACCACGCCCGCACCAAGGCGATGATGCTGGCCGAACCGGGCTGCTGGCATGCACTGATGGAGAAGCTGACCGACCTCACCGTCGAGTTTCTGAGGGTTCAACTCGACGCTGGGGTGGATGCGATTCAGGTATTCGACTCGTGGGCCGGCGCGCTGTCGCTTGGCGACTACCGTCGATATGTATTGCCGCACAGCACGCGGGTGTTCGACGCACTGGCCGACCGCGGCGTTGCGATGACACACTTCGGGGTCGGCACCGCCGAACTGCTGGGCGCTATGTCGGCCGCGGGCGCGACGGTGGTCGGCGTTGACTGGCGGACCTCGTTGGTCGACGCCGCGGCCCGAGTCGAGACCGGGACGGCGCTGCAAGGCAACCTCGATCCGGCGGTGCTGCTGGCCGGCTGGCCGGCGGTGGAGCAGGCCGCGCGCGCGGTGGTCGACGACGGTCGACGGGCCATCGACGCCGGCGCGGCCGGGCACATTTTCAACCTCGGGCACGGGGTGTTGCCGGAAACCGATCCCGGTATTCTCACCGATCTGGTGTCTCTGGTGCACTCGCTATGACGTCCAGCGCTCGCTCGTATTGTGTTGTCGGCGGCGGCATCTCGGGCCTGACGGCGGCTTACCGGTTACGGGTGGCCGTCGGTGACGAGGCGAGCATCACGCTGTTCGACCCGGCCGACCGGCTCGGCGGGGTGCTGCGCACCGAGCGCGTCGGCGGGATTCCCATGGACGTCGGCGCCGAGGCGTTCGTGGTACGCCGCCCCGAGATGCCGTCGCTGCTCGACGAACTGGGCCTGGCGAACCGGCAAGTCGGTACCACCGGAGCGCGCCCGCTGATCTACAGCCAGGATCGCCTGCACCCGCTACCATCAGCCACGCTCAACGGCATTCCGTCGTCCGCGGAGTCAATGGCCGGCCTGGTGAACGACGCCACCCTCGCGTGTATCGCTTCCGAGCCGAGTCGTCCGTTTCGCTGGCAGCCCGGCGGCGATCCCGCCGTGGCCGACCTGGTGGCGGACCGGTTCGGTGAGCAGGTGGTGGCGCGGTCGGTGGATCCAATGCTCGGCGGGGTCTACGCGGGATCGGCCGCGACGATCGGACTACGCTCGGCCGCCCCGAGTCTGGCTGCCGTTCTGGATGCCGGCGCCGCCGACCTGACCGACGCGGTCCGCCAGGCGCTGATGAGCGTCACCGCCGGCCCGGTGTTCGGCGCGGTGGGCGGCGGCTACACGGTGCTGGTCGACGAGCTGGTTCTGCGCAGCCGGCTCAATTGGGTACAGGCGGCGGTGGCCGGGATCGAGGCCGAGCGAGCTCCTGAGCGTGGCTGGACGCTGCGCGACGACGCCGGTTCGCGCTGGCGCGCCGACGCGGTGGTCTTAGCCGTCCCGGCTGCCCGCCTGGTCGGGCTCGTCGAGGGCATCGCACCGCGCACCGCCGCTGCGGCCAGCCGCATCGTCAGCGCCTCCTCGGTGGTGGTGGCGCTGGCCGTGCCGCGCGGTATCCGCTTCCCGCAGAATTCGGGCGTGTTGGTCGCCAGCGGAGAACGGTTGCGCGCCAAAGCGATCACGTTGTCGTCGCGGAAGTGGGGACGGCGGACAGACCTGGAGCTACTGCGACTCTCGTTCGGGCGCTTCGGCGATGAGCTGGCCAGCCGGGCGTCCGACGACGAGCTGTTGGCGTGGGCGATACAGGACCTGGGCACCGTTTTCGGGCTGACAGTCGACCCGGTGGATGCTCGCGTGCAGCGCTGGCCGGACGCGATGCCGCAGTACGGGCCCGGCCACCGCGACCTGGTCGCGGAGCTGCGCGCCGGCCTGCCGCCGACGCTCGTCGTGGCGGGTGGTTATCTCGACGGGATCGGGGTGCCGGCGTGTATCGCCGCGGCCGGCCGAGCGGTCACCGGCGCGATCGGGGCGGTCGAAAACCCCGTGGCACGATAGGTCTCATGACCCGCTTGGACTACGATGCGCTCAACGCCACCGTTCGCTATTTGATGTTCTCGGTGTTCTCGGTTCGCCAAGGGGCACTTGGCGCAGAAGGAGAGGCCCGTGGGGCTGTCGTCGATGACACCGCGACCTTCCTCAAACAGCAGGAGGAGCGCGGCGTTGTGGTGCGCGGCCTTTATGACGTCGCCGGCCTGCGTGCAGACGCCGATTTCATGATCTGGACGCACGCCGAAACCGTTGAAGCGCTGCAGGCGACCTACCAGGATTTCCGGCGCACCACCACACTGGGCCAGGCGTGCACGCCAGTGTGGAGCGGTGTCGCGCTGCACCGTCCGGCCGAGTTCAACAAGAGCCACATCCCGGCATTCCTGGCCGGCGAGGAACCGGGTGCCTACATCTGCGTCTACCCGTTCGTGCGGTCCTATGAGTGGTATCTGCTGCCAGACGAGGAGCGCCGCCGCATGCTTGCCGAACACGGCATGGCGGCCCGCGAATACAAGGATGTCCGGGCCAACACCGTGCCTGCGTTCGCGCTGGGCGACTACGAGTGGATCCTGGCCTTCGAGGCCCCTGAACTGCACCGCATCGTCGACCTCATGCGCGAATTGCGAGCCACCGACGCTCGCCGGCACACCCGCGAGGAGACGCCGTTCTTCACCGGGCCGCGGGTGCCGGTCGAGCAGCTGGTGGCGTCGCTGCCATGATCCCGAGCCCGTCTGATCGTTGCATCGTCGATAGTTCACGTTATATCGTTAAGCCATGAATCAGCCAGCACAGGTCGACCCCAGCCGCTTTGAAGAGATGTATCGCGACCAGCGGGTTTCGCACGGCTTGCCGGCCGCCACACCATGGGACATCGGCGGCCCGCAGCCCGTCGTACGGCAACTCGTCGCGCTGGGGGCGATCAAGGGAGAAGTTCTCGACCCGGGCACGGGGCCAGGCCACCACGCCATCTATTACGCGTCGAACGGCTATTCGGCTACCGGCATCGACGCGTCACCGACCGGGCTGGAGCGGGCCAGGGAGAACGCCCGCAGGGCCGGGGTTTCGGTGAACTTTCAGCTAGCGGACGCGACAAAGTTGGATGGTCTGGAGAACCGCTTCGACACGGTCGTCGACAGCGCCTTCTACCACACATTTTCGACCGAGCCGGAGTTGCAGAAGTCGTATGCGCGGGCTTTGCACCGGGCGACTAAGCCCGGAGCGCGGCTGTACATGTTCGAATTCGGCCCCGGTAATGTCAACGGCTTCCAAATGCCACGATCGTTGTCCGAGGACGACTTTCGTAACGTGTTTCCCGATGCCGGCTGGGAGATCACGTATTTGGGGCCGACCACGTACCTGATCAACATGAGCGTGGAAACCCTGGAGATGATGATCGCGCGCAACCCCGAGATGGCCGATCAGGTGACGACGCTTCTGGAGCGATTCCGGATTATCGAGCCGTCGCTGCTCAAGGGTCGGGTCCACGCCCCGTTCTGGGCAATGCACGCCACTCGAGTGGACTAGGCCGGCGCGACGGCGGCGACGAGCCGAACGCTTTATCCTTACCGGATGGGCGAATCAGTGCTTGTCGATCCCACCCGCTACGAGAAGATGTATGCCGATCAGCAAACTTCGCAGGGCTTGCCGGCAGCCACACCGTGGGACATCGGCGGCCCGCAGCCTGTCATAAAGCAACTGGTCGCGCTGGGGGCGATCAAGGGCGAGGTTCTCGACCCGGGTACCGGTCCGGGCCACCACGCCATTTACTACGCGTCGCAGGGCTACGGGGCGACGGGCATCGACTCCTCGCCGAGCGCAATCGAGCTGGCAAAGGAGAACGCGCGCAAAGCTGGGGTGTCGGTGAACTTCCAACTGGGCGACGCGATGACCCTGGAGGGTTTCGAGGGCCGTTTCGATACGGTCGTCGACTGCGCGTTCTATCACCTCTTTTCAGACGTCATGAAGCTCAAGAGGGCCTATGCCCAGGCTTTGCGCAGAGCCACCAAGACCGGAGCGCGGCTTTACATGTTCGAGCACGGCCCGGGCTCGGTCAACGGCTACGGTCCGCCCCGGTCGCTGTCCATCGAAGACTTCCTGCACGTGTTCCCCGACGCCGGTTGGGAGATCACGTATTTGTGGCCGACCACCTATGAGGTCAACGTCAGCGTGCACGCCCTTGAGCAGATGATCGCGCGCAATCCCGATAGGGCCGAGGAGTTCACGCCGATGCTGGAGCGGTTTCGGATGTTCGGGTCGTGGCTGCCCAATGGTCGGGCACACACCCCGTTCTGGGAGATGCACGCCACCCGCGTGGACTGAATGCCCGCGAGACTTAAACGGTTGCGCCGCTGCCCGGCGTGTCGTCGCGACTGCTTAAGTGTCGGTGCTCAGGAGCCGGTCGGCACCAAGCGCAGCGAGATCGAGTTGATGCAGTACCGCTGATCCGTCGGAGTCGGATAGCCCTCGCCGGCGAACACATGGCCCAGATGGCTGTGGCAATTGGCGCACAACACCTCGGTACGGGTGGCGCCCATCGAGTGGTCGGGACGCAGGATCACCGCATCCGAGTCCGCAGGGTCGAAGAAAGACGGCCAGCCGCAATGAGATTCGAACTTCTCGGAGCTGCGGAACAGCTCGGTGCCGCACGCCCGGCACTGGTAGACGCCTTCGGTCTTGGTGTCGGTGTACTCACCGGTGAACGGGCGCTCGGTGCCGGCCCGTCGCAGTACGTCGAACTCCTGCGGGTTGAGTTTCTTGCGCCAGTCCTCGTCAGATAGTTGCACCTTAGGACGCGACAAATCGCTAGTCATGCCTCCACGCTAGCGCGCGGCCGCTGAGCCGTCAGCCATGCCGGATCAATCCCGTCCTCCAGGCGGTTTTCGGCCTTGGCGTCCCGATAGCGGAAGTAGAGCACGCTGAACACGACGATCAGCAGAAGCGACCAGCCGTAGGTGATCTTCAGGTAGTCCAGCGGTCGCCCGATGTACATCCAGTGCAGCAGCAGCCACTTGTCCATTGTCAGGAACCCGTAGACGCCCAGCCAGGCGGGCCAATTGCGAATCACCGAATTGGGCAGCACCACCGTCATCAGGAACGGGAACAACATCATCGAGTAGTAGCCCTGGGCCAGTGCCAGCACCAGCCACGACCACAGCAACAACACGCCCGACGACGTGGCGAACCAGAACAGCGGATCACGGGTCCGGTAGTAGCGGTACAGCAGCCACAGGCTGCCAATGGCCAACAGTGTGAACAGGATTCGCAGGAAAAGGATCAACCAGGTCGGCAGGCCGAAGTAGACGCCGTTGCCTTCGATCGAGCTGTTGAAGTAGTCGCGAACGCCCAGCGTGTAGGGCAGGGTGCGGGTGAAGAAGTCCATCGGGTGCACGACCAGGGGCAGCGCGGCCAGGTTGAACGCCACCGGCACCACGATGGCCGCCAGCACGGCGCGCCACTGACGGTTCAGCAGCGGCAGCAGCAGCAGGGGTCCCAACACTGGTTTGACTACCAGCGTCAGCCCGATCGCGATACCGGCCCACCACTGATGTCCGACGCCGTTCGTTTTGGAGTCGTCGAGCAGCCACCGCATGAACAGCACCTCAAGTAGCAGGATGACGCCGTTGATGTTGGTGAAAACCAGTGTGCTCGTGACGGATTCGGTGCAGAACATCGCCAGCAGCAAGGCCGGGGCCGCCACCGAGGTCAGGCTGAACTTGAACATCCGCAGCAGCACGTACCCGGCCAGCACGATGGCGGCGCCGTTGACGGCGACGAACAAGTAGCGCGACTCCGCGAAGGGCAGATAACCGAACGGCGCCATGATCAGCGTGCCGCCGGGCGGATACAGGTAGTGCGGGTCGACGTAGTCGAAATGCTCGTTGTAGATGTCCCAGCCGTGCCGGAAGTTCGACAGCGCGCGGTAGACCGGCTTGAAGTCGTCGGTGATGTTGCCGTTGGCGGGCAGCACGATGGTGCGGTGGATCACCGCCATGATGGCCAACGGCCACAGAATCGAACGCAGCACGGTCGCAGTGCCCGGGGCGGCGGTGCGGGGGGCAAATATGGCCTGCGTCCAGTCGCGCAGACCGCTACGAGGGGATTCAACTGCCGTCACGAGCGCACCCTATACGGGCCGAAGGATCAGGCAGGACAGTAGGTGTCGGTGGCGGGCAAGTTGCCGGTGTCGAGGTAGCCGAGCAGCGGAGGAACCGCGCACGCCGAGTAGATGCTTGCGCCGTGGCCGATGCCCTGCCACATCACCCGCTTGCTGGCTGCGGTCGCGTTGATGATGGTGGCGGCGGTGGCCGAGACGCCTTCCTCCCCGACGATCGGGTCGCTCTGCACGCCCATCAGCAGCACGTTGACCTTGAGAATTTTCGGTGCTTGCGGCGGCTGGGTGCTCGGCCACGAGACGCACTTGACCAGGTTGAGCGCGCCGACGGTGCCGAACTCGGGGTAGAGCTTGGCCCAGGCCACCACCAACTCGCGGATGCGGTCGGGCGTGGGCCGGTTCACCGCGTCGCTGCAGGAGTTGACGAATTGTCCGTCGGTGCCGGTGGTGCCCTGCGCCCGGTTGATCAGGCTGGTCAGCAGGTTGGTGTCACCGGAACGGGCGCTGTTCAGCGCGGCCGCCAAGTCATTGGTGGTGCCGACCCGGTCACCGGTGGGGTAGCCCAGCGCGATGCTGATGGCTCTGGCAATCGAGGCCACCGACGCACCCGCCGGACCATGGCCGGCGCGGGCGTCGGCCAGCATCGAGCTCACGGCGGCTTTCGGGTCGGGGCCCAGCGGGCAGTTCACCGCCGCGCATTGGGCGGCGAACGCGTCCAGCGCCGCCTCCTGACCCTTGACCTTCTGCTCGGCCGCGGCCTCGGCGCCCACACCGAGCGCCACCGGCGAGTCGAGCACCAGCCTGGCGACCCGGTCCGGGTGCGCGCTGGCGTAGGACAGCGCCACCTGGGCGCCGTTTCCGATGCCGATCAGCGCCAGCGCGGGCACGTCCCAGGTGCTGCGCAGACGTTCGATATCGGTGGCGGCATGGGTGTTGTCGTAGGCGGAGTCGCCGGGAGCGATGGTGTCGGTGCAGCTGGTGGTGGCGTTTTGCACGATGTCGGCGAGATTGGCGACGGGATCGTTGCCCGCCTGGAACTGCGCCTGGTCGTGGATTTCCTGGCGGTCGAACTGGTCGAGGCAGTCGATCGGGCTCGATGAGCCCATGCCGCGCCGGTCGATGGCCACGATGGGGTGTTTTTGCAGCACGTCGCCGCCGGCGCGGGCCAGCCACACCGGCAGTTGCAGCGACGACGGCAGGTCCGAACCGGTGGTGAAGACCAGCGGGCCGGCGTCGGCGGGGGTCTGGGCCGCGCGGGCCCGCATCACACCGATGCTCAGTGTGCCGGCCGCGCCGTTGACCGGATCGAGATCCGCGTCGTAGCTTGCGCATTCCAGCTTGACGCCCACCGGCGCGGGGACCGCGGCGTCGCTGAATCCCCGCACGGTGCAGTC
>NZ_DATMLH010000272.1:0-18431 GCF_035570115.1 Mycobacterium sp. | reverse complement strand
GTGCGCCGTCAGGGTTTCGAACCCCGGACCCGCTGATTAAGAGTCAGCTGCTCTACCAACTGAGCTAACGGCGCCTGAATCCTGCTGGACTGCGGTTGCGACAATAACAGCCATTCCGTCGGCTTACGAAATCGCCGAGATGGAGGTTGACCGCTGGTCGCTGTTAACAGTCGTCTACCCCTTAGAATACTCGCCAGTAACACATGGTTGCGGTGCTGCAAGGGGGAGCAACGTACGTGGCAGGTCGTTTGATGACGCGTCAGCGCTTGGGCCGGCGATGGTTGGCCGCCCTGATGGTCCCGCTTGCCGTTTTCGGTGCGGGGGCCTGCGGCAGCGACGGCGGCAGCCCGCAGCCGAAAGCCATCATGGACAAGGCCACACCGTTCGGGGACCTCCTCGTTCCCAAGATCAGCGCGTCGGTGACCGACGGCGCCGTGGGCGTCGCGGTGGACAGCCCGGTAACGGTGACCGCGGACGATGGGGTGCTGGCCTCCGTCGAGATGGTCAACGAAAACGGGCGGTCGCTTGATGGCCAGCTCAGCCCCGACGGCGTGCGCTGGTCGACCACCGAGCCGCTGGGCTACAACAGGAACTACACACTGACCGCCAAAGCGCGGGGCCTTGGTGGCGTGGCCACCCGCCAGATATCGTTCCAGACCCATTCGCCGCAGAACCTGGCCATGCCGTACGCGATGCCGCACGACGGTGAGGTGGTCGGCGTCGGCGAGCCGGTTGCCATCCAATTCGACGAGAACATTGCCAATCGCGAGGCGGCCGAGAAGGCCATCGTGGTGACCACCGACCCGCCGGTCGAGGGCGCGTTCTACTGGCTTAACAGGCGCGAAGTGCGTTGGCGCCCTGAGCATTTCTGGAAGCCAGGCACCGTTGTGAACGTCGCGGTCAACACGTATGGCGTCGACCTGGGTGACGGGGTTTTCGGTGAGGACAACTTGCGCACCCATTTTACCGTCGGTGACGAGGTCATCGCGACCGCCGACGACAACACCAAGATGGTGACCGTGCGGGTCAATGGCAACGTCGTCAAGACCATGCCGACATCAATGGGCAAGGACAGCACCCCCACCGCCAGCGGCACCTACATCCTCGGCCTTCGGTTCGCGCACATGATCATGGACTCGTCCACGTACGGCGTACCGGTGAACTCGCCCAACGGATATCGCACCGAGGTCGACTTCGCCACCCAGATGTCGTACAGCGGTGTTTTCGTGCATTCGGCACCATGGTCGGTGGGTGCCCAGGGCCACACCAATACCAGCCACGGCTGCCTCAATGTGAGCCCCAGCAACGCGCAATGGTTCTTCGAACACACCAAGCGCGGCGACATCGTGCAGGTGCTCAACACCCTCGGCCCGCCGCTCTCGGGCACCGAAGGCCTTGGTGACTGGAACATCCCGTGGGATCAGTGGCACGCCGGCAACGCCAAGGCGTGAGGCGTCACCTACCGGCAGGGGGCGGCGTTGACGCCGGCGCAGTCGGAGCGACGAACAACGCCGGGTCGGCCACAATGACGCTCGGCGCGACATCTCCGGTGCGGGTCGCGACAAACGGCGTCCGGTACACCGTTCCTTGATTGCCGCACTCGTTGCTGAGAATGGTGCCGATCTCGGTGCCTCGAAGCGTGCCGCCGGGCTGTGGCTCCAGTGACCAAAGGCGCGTCTCGTCGTCGGTGACCGGCTTGTTTGTTCCGTCGCACTGCATGGGTGCCTGAAGATCGGTCGTGCCCTGCCAATGACCGTCGACGAAATGGAAAACATTTGTCGTGCCGGTGCCCTCTTGCTGGTTGGATTCGGCCAACTCGGACCCCGCGGCCGCGCATCCGACTGGGGTACACACCGAATGAAAAGCCCACCACTGGGAGACGGCAGTGCTGAGGCCGGTTACCGCGCCGTTGATCGTCTGATTCTGCAGATCGAAGTCCACGCGGTAGGTGCCGTCGAGGACGGGACCCGCGACGTGTGGTGGGGCGGTGCTGGTCGACGGGGCGCTGCTGACCGTCGCCGGATCGGCGACCGTGACACCGGTCGGCACGTCGCCGACGCGAGTCGCGACGATCGGCGCCACGGCAACCTGACCCTGAAGGCCGCATTCGTTGGTGAGCGCGGTGCCGGTCTTCACACCGCGAAGCGTGCCGTCGGGCTGTGGCTCCAACGACCAGGTCAGCATGACGGTGTTCGCGCCTGCGACGACTTGACCGTTGGGTCCGAGGCAGCGCGGCTGGTCGAGTTGGCGCTGAACGGGCGCGGATTGCCAGTGGCCCTCGACGAAACGGTAACCGGCTGACTGAGCCGGGGTGCGCGCCACTCGGGGATTTTTGGTGTCTAGTTGCGTAGCGGTGGCAACGCATTCCGTGGATTTACACGACGAGTGAAAGGCCCACCAACTGGTGTTGTCGGCGGTGTGAATGGCATACGGGGCACCGTTGATCGTTTGCTTCTCATAGTCGTAGTCGAAGCGGTACATGCCGTCGAGTACTGCGGCAGGTGGGGCCGGCGCGCTGGCGGGCGGGGGAGACGCGGTGTTCTTCGTTGGCCGCATCACGAAACCAACGACGCCGATTGCGGTGACCAATACCGCGGCGATCGTCGCTCCGAGAAGAATCCGCGATCGTCTGCGTCGCTTGGCTATCCCGGCGGACGGGGTGCGGACCGCGACTTGAGTCTCGCGCTCCGCGATCGGCGCGGCAACCGTAGTACCGGTCTCGGTGAGGTGATCATCGTCGGCTGGCACGCCGGCCCGCTGGGTGAGGGCAGCGGCGAGGTCGGCGCATCGTTCGAACCGGTCGGCGGGGTCCTTGGCCAACCCTCGCGACAACACCTCATCGAGGCTCGTCAATTCCGGACGCCGATCGCTCAGCTTTGGTAGTGGTGCGGTCAGATGTTGGCTGATGACGGCCACCGGATTGGAATGCTGATACGGCGGCACGCCCGTGAGAAGGTGAAACGCGGTGGCCGCCAACGCGTACTGATCGGCGCGCCCATCGATGTCTGAACCCATCAACTGCTCGGGTGCCGCGTAGGTGAGTGTGCCCACCGTGAAATTGGTCGCGGTAAGTCCACTGATGTCAGCGATTGGTCGCGCAATGCCGAAGTCGGCCAACAGGATTCGCCGCTTGCCGTCCTGAGGATCGGTGACCAAGATGTTCGCGGGCTTGACATCGCGGTGCAACAGGCCCTGCTGGTGGGCGTAGTCGAGTGCGACAGCGACAGCGGTGACGATGGCGCACACGTCCTGTATCGGCATCCCGGCCGGGTAGCGTTCTTTGACAAGCTGTGCGGCGTCGGTGCCGTCGACGTAGTCCATCGCGATCCAGAGCTGACCATCGAACTCGCCGCGATCATGCACCGCGACGACGTTCGGGTGCCACAGCGCGGCGGCCAGGTCGGCTTCGCGCTGAAACCTTTCACGGTAGGCGCTGTCCGCTGTTATCGCCTCGGACAGGATTTTTAGAGCATCGCGGCGTGGCAGCCGTGGATGCTGAGCGAGATAGACCTCGGCCATCCCGCCAGAACCCAGCGGCCGCAGAATGGTGTACCCGTCAAAGGTCGTCCCAGCCGCTAGCGACATGGGCGGATGGTACCGCCGACGTAGGCGGCTGTCAGTCGACCAGCATCTACCCGACGCCGCGCTTGTACATCCTGACGATGTGATCGGTAATCCAGTCGGCGTCAATGATGGATAGCTCTTCGCAGTTGCGTTTTCCGCAGATGCATCCGTAATCGGTTGGCCGGTGGTAACGGGCCAGCTTGCCGAATTGCTCCAGTATCTGGTCGCGCGACCTCAATGCCGCGAGCGTTTGGGCCTTGTAACGGTCGGCGGCGTCTTGCGCGGTGTGGAGCTCGTCGACGGCGTTACCCCACCGGATGCGAACTTCGTTCTCGTGGTCGTGGGCCTTCTTGATCTCGTCGCCTTGATGCTCGTCGCACATACGGCATCGCCATCCACGGATAAGCAGGTGCGCGTTGCGGACCGCCGAGGTAAGCCGTTCCGGCCATTCGAGTTCGCAACACTGACACACCACCGTGTGGGGTTTGAGTTGGTCCATGTCGATCTGCCTCGTTGGGTTCGGTTGTGACGTAACCAACGTCGCACAAGGCACTGACAAAAGCCGGGTAGGCATGCCGAAGCCGGTCTTCTCCCTTAGCGAAATACCTGGTTCGTCAGTTCCCGACGAATACCCACTGCTGAAGACCCTCGTTCCACACCGGGATGTCCCCCGGGTGCCACGGCGGCGCAGGAGGGGGTGGCGGTATCCACGTCGGTGCGAATGGTGGCGCATAGGCCGGCCGGGGTATGTACCACTCCGGCATCGGCGGTGGCGGCTTGCACTCGTTGGTCCACACGTTGCGCGACCAGTTCGGGTCGCATTGCGCTGAACTGATTCCCGGTGTCGCGACCGTCACAGCCGCCATCGCGAGTAACGCGACCGCGACGACATCAGCGGCCAGACGGCGAACAAATCTCGTCATCGCAGGCCTCCCAAAGGACCGGTCCCTGACCATAGGTTGCTTCGAGCTTATGCCCGGCTCAGTCGCAAAGTCACCCGGTTGCCAGCCAACAGCTTGGCCGTTGTTTGGTAGACGTGGGCGGCGGTCGAAATCGCCGACAGCGAGATGCAACAACGATCTGGTTCCTCTGGTCGCAGGTATCACGTCGAAACAAGACGAGTAATCGGCTACTCGCGACAGTTGCACTGCTTAGCGGCACCGTCGAACGGTAGCCAGTGGCCCCGACTCCAGGGCCATTCAAAAGGAGAAGAAATCATGACAAACCCTCCCGGCATGGTGGTAGGGGTCTCCGGGCATTTCGGTGACGTCCTGTTCTCACTGTGGAACTACACCGAGGCAGAGATCGAAGTGAACGTGGAGGCCGAGGCCGTATCGCCGACCGAGCCACTGAACAATCTCTTTCAGGCCACCAACATTGCGGTCCCGTCTAACGCGACCCGCTCGATTGCGGGCCACGTCGATTTGGGCATGCCGACTTATTACCCGTACACGCTGCCCGTAGGCGTGTACAACTTGAACGTCCAAGCAAATACTGACGGAATTTGGTACCAAGTGGCGACCCGCATTGAGGTTTCGGCGCCTCAACCCGTCCCTCTGAACAGGGTCAGCGACAGGGTGGGCACGCTCACCAATCCGATCGTGTGTTGGTGATGGTCGCAGATCATCAAGACACCCGATGGCGTGCGAGACGCCTAGCGCAGGCCAGCTGCTTGGGTGGCTAGTCCTGCGGGCCGGCTGGCGACGGCCGCGTCGGTTCATCGGCAGCACATTGGCCGGCGCAGCATCGGCGGTCTCTGCTTCGTTGGGGGGTCGTCGGTAGTAGAAGGACACCGCCCAGGGTGGATCTGGGCTGGACAGTTCCACCCACGGACCCTGCCCACGGCGGGATGGTCGTTTCATGCCGACTGGGCTTTAGGGCGCGCCGTGTGGCGCAACATCCTGCCCTTGCACCTGCTCACTCGTCTCCCTGTGGCCGCGATCAAGCGGTTGACGTCGGCCTCGGTGAGATAAATCGCGGCGCGGTTGCCAACGTCAACGACGAAGACCCCTCCAGCGTCATCGGGACCGAACGTCCGGCTCAGCCACAGCAGTGCTGTTCACACGTTCCTCTGACCTTTGGGGTGAGTGACGGGACTCGAACCCGCGACATTCAGGATCACAACCTGACGCTCTACCAACTGAACTACACCCACCATTGCCGCCAGCCGGAACCCTAAGGCGACGGGCAGCAGCGTCGATACTAGCGGTTCGGGCGCTCGGCGGCCGAATCGATTGTCTCTGGCGTGGCCGCTTCATCGCCGAGCTCGACGGCTACCGCGGCAATGTCGCTGGTGGCAGGGCCCGGCGGCGGCACGAACGCGGTGCGCCGGTAGTACTGCAGTTCGCGGATGGATTCGTGAATATCGGCCAGCGCCCGGTGCGCCAGCCCCTTGGCTGGCTGGCCGTAGTAGATGCGGGGGTACCACCGGCGGCACAGCTCCTTGATGGAGCTCACATCGATCATCCGGTAGTGCAGAAATGAGTCCAGGGCAGGCATATCGCGGGCAATGAAGCCCCGGTCGGTGGCGATCGAGTTACCGGCCAGTGGCGCCGTTTTAGCTTGTTTGACGTGCTTACGGATGTAGTCGAGCACCATCGCCTCCGCCGCCGCGACATCCACGGTGGATGCGCGCACTTCCTCGATCAGGCCTGAGCGGGTATGCATCTCGGTGACCACATCGATCATCGACGACAACGCCGCGTCGTCGGCGTGGAGCACCACGTCGACGCCATCGCCAAGAACGTTCAGGTCAGCGTCGGTGACCAGCACGGCGATCTCGATCAACTTGTCCGAGCCCAGGTCCAGCCCGGTCATCTCGCAGTCGATCCACACCAGTTCGTCCCGCACAGCGTTCACCCTAGGCAAAGTTAGCTGGCAGATCTGCAGCCACCCCGTCGAGGCGCCGCAGCAAGTAAGGTCATGCGTTGTCGGTACTAGCTTTGATTGTCCGGCTCCTCAGCGGCCCCAAGCGGCCCGCATTGTCGCCGGACTACGACCAACAGGGGAGGCGGACGTCACGATGAGCTCCGAGTCGACACCGCGCAGCGCATCGCCAACGTCGCCGGCGGAGGAGATCGCCAAAGGTTACGCCTTTGAGGGCCACGCCCTGGAGTTGGGCACGGTCGTCGTCGACGGCACGACCGACCCGGCCGCGCAGATCCGCATCCCGCTGGCCACTGTCAACCGGCACGGTTTGGTAGCCGGAGCGACCGGCACCGGCAAGACCAAGACGCTGCAGGTGATCGCCGAGCAGCTGTCGGCCGCGGGCGTGCCGGTGCTGATGGCCGACGTCAAGGGCGACTTGTCCGGCCTGTCGCGGCCCGGCGAGAGCAGCGACAAGATCACCGCGCGCGCCAAGGAAACCGGCGATAACTGGGAGCCGAGCGCATTCCCGGTGGAGTTTTTGTCGCTGGGGACCAAGGGCATCGGTGTGCCGGTGCGCGCCACCATCGCAAGCTTCGGGCCCATCCTGCTCTCAAAAGTGTTGGGGCTCAATGCCACCCAAGAGTCGACGCTGGGCCTGATCTTCCACTGGGCAGGCCAGAAAAACTACGAGCTGTACAACCTGGCGGACTTGCGGGCGGTGATCAGCCACTTGACCAGCGACGAGGGCAAGGCCGATCTCAAGGACCTGGGCGGCGTTTCCGCGCAGACGGCGGGCGTCATCCTGCGTGCTCTAGTCAACCTGGAAGCCGAAGGCGCCGACACCTTTTTCGGCGAGCCGGAACTCGATCCCAACGACCTGTTGCGGCTCGACGACAAAGGCCGTGGGATCATTTCGCTGCTGGAACTCGGCGACCAAGCCGCGCGCCCGGTGCTGTTCTCCACCTTCTTGATGTGGGTGCTGTCCAACCTCTTCTCGAATCTGAAGGAGGTTGGCGATGTGGACAAACCCAAGCTGGTGTTCTTTTTCGACGAGGCGCACCTGTTGTTCACCGATGCGTCGAAGGCGTTTCTGGAGCAGGTCGAGCAGACCGTCAAGCTGATCCGTTCTCGGGGAGTTGGGGTGTTCTTTTGCACTCAGTTGCCCACCGACGTGCCCAATGAAGTGCTGTCTCAGTTGGGAGCGCGCATCCAGCATGCGCTGCGTGCCTTCACTCCCGATGACCAGAAGGCGTTGACCAAAACCGTTCGCACCTACCCGAAAACCGATGTCTACGACCTCGCTTCGGCGTTGACTTCGCTGGGCATCGGTGAAGCGGTCGTCACTGTGTTGTCGGAGCGCGGTGCGCCGACCCCCGTCGCGTGGACCAGGCTGCGCTCACCTCGCTCGCTCATGGCCGCCATCGGCGACGAAGCGATTGGCAAGGCGGCCGAAGCCAGCCCGCTGCATAGCAAATACGGCACGACCAGAGACTCGGAATCCGCCTCCGAGAAATTGCAAGCCAAAAAGGCGCAGGATGCCCCGGCGCCGGCCGGTCAGCCCGCAGAAGCCAAGAAGCCCGGCCGGTGGAAGCGGTTCGTGAATAGCCGCGGTTTCCAGACCTTCCTCAGGGCGCTCGGAACTGAGCTCATCCGCAGCATGTTCGGTGGCAGCGGGCGTCGGCGCCGTTAGGGTCAGCCGCCCATCTTTTTGTAGAAAATTCCGACGATCGGCGCGACGATAGCGCGCGGGGCGTATTGACTCGCCACCGACATCGCCTTGGACGTCACGCCGGGCACGACGCGCATCTTGTTGCGCGCCAAGGCATCTAACGACTTCTGTGCGGTGTACTCGGTGGAGATCCACAAGAAATCGGGCACCAGCTTCTCGACGATCGAGGCTTCGGCCGGATCCGGTAGCTCGGTGCGCACCGGGCCGGGTGCCAGCAGCGTGACGTGCACACCGGACTTTCGCAGTTCACCGCGCAACGATTCGCTGAACGTGTTCACGAACGCCTTAGTGGCCGCATAGGTCGCGTTGTAGGGAATCGGCGAATTGCCTGCTGCCGAACCGGAAATCAAGATGCCGCCGGCCTTGCGCTCGATCATGCCCGGCAGCACCGCCAGCACCAGGTCGTGCACGGCGATCGCGTTCAGCTGCACCTGGGCCTTTTCCGTCGCCGCGTCCAGCGTCGAGACCGGTCCGAAGGTCGCGGTGCCCGCGTTGGCGCACAGGATCGAGATGTCGCGGGTGGCCAATTCGTCGGTCAGTTTTGTGCGTTCGGCTGCATCGGCGAGATCGGCCGGGCGTACTTCGACAGCGACTCCGTATTTGTCGGTCAGGCGGCCGGCGAGGTCGGTGAGGATGTCCTCGCGCCGCGCGGTGAGGATCAGGCTGTGGCCGCGGGCGGCCAGCTCGGTGGCCAGTGCTTCGCCGATGTTTTGCGAGGCTCCGGTGACAACGGCGCGAGCGTCGGGGCTGGGCGCGGGTACTGGCATCCGCCAATGGTAGGAGCCGATCGCGAGCGCGGTGAAGGCGGGCGCTGCGGGTCGGCGACCGGACATGTTGGAGCCGATCGCGAGCGCGGTGAAGCCGGGCGCTGCGGGTCGGCGACCGGACATGTTGGAGCCGATCGCGAGCGCGGTGAAGGCGGGCGCTGCGGGTCGGCGACCGGACATTAAAGTGCGAGCATGAGCAACCCGGGATCGGGTTCGCGCAGATCCGAGCGATCCCGGGTGCTGACGTGGGCACTGTGGGACACCGGTGCTGCCGGCCTGAGCGCGATCGTGGTGACCTTCGTCTTCTCGGTCTATCTCACCGGCGCCGTCGGCAAGGGCTTACCTGGTGGCGTCCCACCGGCGAGTTGGCTGGGTCGCGCGCTGGGGATCGCCGGGCTGACTGTTGCGCTCCTGGCGCCGCTGATCGGCGTGTGGGTGGAGGATCCGCATCGGCGGCGCACGTCCCTGACCGTGCTGACCGGCCTGACGGTGGCGCTGACGGGCACAATGAGCCTGATCCGCGAGCAACCGCAGTATTTCTGGCTGGGGTTGGCGCTGCTGGGGGCTACTGCGGCGTCCGGCGATCTGGCCACCGTTCCGTACAACGCGATGCTGCGCCAGCTGTCGACTCCGGAGAACTCAGGGCGGATCTCCGGATTCGGCTTGGCGGCGGCATACGTCGGTAGCGTGATGCTGCTGCTGGTGGTCTATTTCGGTTTCATCTCCGGCAAGGGCGTTGCCCGCGGGTTGTTGCACGTGTCCGCCGGCGACGGCATGAACGTCCGGTTGGCGATGCTGCTTGCCGCCGGGTGGTTCGCGGTCTTCGCGTTGCCGCTGCTGCTGACCGCCCACCGGCTGCCTTCCGTCGTCGAGGTCGCCCGGCCCGAGGGGGGCATGCTGGCCGGTTACCGCAAGCTGTGGTCGGATCTAACGGCCGAATGGCACCGGGATCGCAACCTGGTCTATTACCTGATGGCCAGCGCGCTGTTTCGGGACGGGCTGACCGGTGTGTTCACCTTCGGCGGCGTGCTCGGTGTCAACGCCTACGGCATCTCACCGGCCGAAGTGCTGATATTCGGCGCGGCCGCCAGTGTGGTGGCGGCGGTGGGCGCCGTGCTCGGCGGGCTGTTGGACGACCGCATCGGATCCAAACCGGTGATCGTCGGATCACTGGCCAGCATCATCGCGGTGGGACTGACCTTGGTGGCGGTCTCAGGTCCCCGGTTGTTCTGGATCTGCGGACTGCTGTTGTGCCTGTTTATCGGTCCGGCGGTGTCGTCTGCGCGGACCCTGCTGCTGCGCATGTCGGGAGAGGGCAAGGTAGGTGTGGCCTTCGGCCTCTACACGATGACCGGACGCGCGGTGTCCTTCGTGGCGCCGTGGCTCTTTTCGGTCTTCGTCGAGTTCTTCGGCGCCGTCCGCGCCGGAATGGGCGGCATATGTCTGGTCATGGGCGTCGGGCTGGCGGGCATGCTGATGGTCCGCGCCCCGCACCGAACCCTCATGGCCGACGTAAGTTGAACCGGACAATCAAGATCAGCCCGATCCGTTGCAGACCGTCAGGCCGGCGCCGGTGCGTTGGTTGATCTCGACCCCGTCCACGGTCACCGAGCAGGTGACGTCATGGCCGATATTGATGATGGTGATGTTGGGCGTTCGGCTGCCCGAATCCGGCAGGCTGACTTCCTTGCTCCACGGCAACCCGACGTTGAATTCGGTCTGCATCATCCCGTCGTTGTCCACGTAGGTGATGCTGATCGCGCGGCCTTCGCCGGTGACGTTATAGACCACGGTCTGCATGGCGCTGGCGTTGGCCGGCGGACTGGTTTCGGTGCTGGTCGGCTCGGATGCGGTGGCGGACGGCGAGGGCGACGTCGGTGCGGTCGACGCCGGGTTGGGTGAACTCGGCATCGCCGGCAGCGGGGCGACGGCGGTTTCCTTCCTGGCCGTGCCGTTGGCGATCACCAGGGCGATGACCAGTGCAGCAACCAGCAGGACTGCCGCGGCAGCGACGATCCACAACCAGCGCGGTGCTTTCTGTCGCCCGGGTTCAGGTTCTTCTGTGAGTTGATCCGGCGGAGGCTGACCGTGCAACCAGTACCGGGGAATCTTGTCGGTCGGGTTGGTTGCGTTCGGATCGGCCGCTGAGCCCGGGTAATGCGGCGGGGGATAGAACGACTGCCCGCTGTAAGCCGGGTCGGTGTACGGCGGGTAAGGCTGACGTATTCGTCGGGTTTGTTCGGTCCCCTGTTGATCTGAACGGGCGTTCTCGGACCGACGTGGATCGTTCATGTCCACCTCATGGCTGCAGGGTACCTGCAGCACGACGCTGGGCGCCGGGACACCCGATGAGCGGGTGTTATCCGCGCAGTGAGTCAGATCGCTGACAGGCGAAGCGCCGCCGGCGCGCTTTCGGGCACGATCGGATTGCGGGGGCGGACGACCGAACTTCGGCGATAGGTCGAACCAAGTGCAGGACGTGGGTCGGGGTCGCCTTTATTGGGCCAGAACGCGACCGCGCGTTCCGACATCGCGGTGATCGTGAGTGCAGGATTGACGCCGAGGTTGGCCGCGATGGTTGAACCATCGATGATGTGCAGGCCCGGATAGCCGTACAACCGGTGGTAGGCGTCCACGACGCCGGTGGCCGGCGAATCTCCGATAGGGCAACCGCCAATGAAATGGGCGGTGGTCGGTCGGTTGAAGAGGTCGAAGTAATAGCCGCGGGCGTCGCCATCGAGCTTCGCCGCCGCGCGTCGCGCGACGTCATGGCCGACCGGATTCCAGTTCGGATTGGGCTCGCCCCTGCCCTGTCGTGAGGCCAGTTTCGCGCCGAAGAGGCCTCGCTTGAGGTACGTCGTCAGCGAATTGTCCAGATCCTGCATGACGAGCAGGGATATTGATCTCTCAGATGCTCCTCGGGCGTCGAGGGAGCGGGCGAATGCAGCCGGATGGCGCAGGTTCGTCAGCACCCATTTGGCCAGGCGGTGTCGATCGCCGTCGACCAGAGTGGTGGTGAGCGCGAACGGCGAATCGCTCCCCTTCTCGACATGGAAGGCCTCGACGTGGGTATGTGCATCGGGGTGGATCGACGACGTCCCCACCACGCCTTGGGCCAAATCCGTGCGTGTTCGCGCAGTAGCCACCAGGCTGAGCTCTGAGTTCGTCCGTGCCAGTTCACCCAATCGCGGCGATATACGCGGCAATGATCCGTTGACCCGCAGTCGATGGAGCAGGTTTTGAGTGCCGATCGCGGCGGCGGAGAACACCACCTGATCGGCGCGCCAGGTCCGGCGTTGTTTGCGCACCCGCCGCCCAGTGTGGACGGTTTCGACCTCGTAACCGCCGCCAGGCAATTCGCGAACGTCGACGACGGTCGTCATCGGATGAACCTGCGCGCCGGCCCTTTCGGCGAGGTACAGGTAGTTTCGTTCGAGGGTGTTCTTGGCGTTGTTCGGGCATCCGGTGATGCATTGAGAGCAGAAGGTGCAACCGGCCCGGTCTGGTCCGACGCCGCCGAAGTACGGGTCGGGCACCGTCTTGCCGGGCTCGCCGAAAAATACACCCACCGGGGTTGGGCGAAACGTGTCGGCGATGCCCAAATCGTCGGCGATCGATTTGAATACGTCGTCTGCCGGGGTCAGCCTCGGATTGGTAGCGACGCCGAGCATCCGTTTGGCCTGGTCGTAATGGGGCGCTAATTCGGCCTTCCAGTCCGTGATCGAGGCCCATTGGGGATCGTTGTAGAACTGTTCCGACGGTTCGTAGAGGACGTTGCCATAGATCAATGATCCGCCGCCGACGCCGGCGGCCGATTGAATGACGACGTTCTTCAGGATGGTGAGCCGCAGGGGGCCAAAGAGGCCGAATTTAGGTTGCCACAGGGCTTTTCGCAGAGGTAACTGGCCGGGAGGATAGTCTTGCGGCCGCCAGCGCGCCCCTTGCTCGAGCACGCCGACGCGATATCCCTTCTCGCTCAGACGAAGAGCAGTGACCGAGCCGCCGAAGCCCGACCCGATCACAATCACGTCATAGTCGGGACTCACCGAAGTCCTCTCGCGCGCTGCCTAGGGCCATCGATCGTTGGCGACCGAGTCGTAGTAGGTCGACGCTGAGAATATCGCCCGGCCAAGTAGTCGATTACTGGAATTGATCAAGCGGTTCAGGGTCAGGAAGCGCCGACGGCCAACGCGGCAACCGTCATTGCCCGCATCACCGCCCGTGACCGCACGGTTCGCGCCGCCCTGCCTTCGCCGGGCTTGAGGCTGTGCGGAGTGGAGTTCAGCAGACCGAACACGGCATGTGCCATGAGCCGAGCGTCGGCCTCGGCGAGCGCCGGTTCGAGCTCACGCAGCACTCCCACCCAGACCTCTACGTACTGGCGCTGCGCGCGGCGCACCTGGCGTTGGGCCGCTGGCGGCAAATGGGCGAGGTCGCGGTCCTGAATACGGATCAGATTCGGTTCACTCAGCGCGAAGTCGAGGTGGAAGTCGATCAAGCCGTCCAGCGCCGGGGCGGCGTCAGTCTCGCGGGATCGGACCTCTCGCGCGCCGGTGAGCAAGCGGGTGCTGATGCCGACCAACAACTCGACCAGCAGCGACTCCTTGTTGGGAAAATGCCGATAGATCGCCGGGCCGCTGACACCCGCTGCGGCGCCGATGTCTTCCAGCCGCACCGCCAGAAACCCGCGTTCGGCAAACAGCCGCTCCGCTGATGACAGCAGTTGCAAGCGCCGGTCCGACTTGCGCCGACTCCGGCGATTCGGCATATCCGTCAGGCCGTCGCGGTCACTGTGGTCGGCCGGAGCAGAAACTGCCATGACGGCCTCCCTCGACAACTTGTACTGGACACTTCGGTTAATCGCCACTAACATATCACGAGTTAGTGATCATTAACCGAAATTGGCGTGTAAACGATGACCTCTCCGGCAGAAAACCGCGACGCGCACGGCGCGCTTGTCGGGCGGCTGCGCGACAAGCTGGCCACGGCCGCCCTTGGCGGCCCGGAACGAGCCCGTACACGCCACGTCGACCGCGGCAAATTGCTGCCGCGTGACCGAGTTGACGGCCTGCTCGATCCCGGCAGCCCGTTGCTCGAGATCGCTCCGCTGGCCGCCGACGGCATGTACGACGACGAGTGCCCAGGCGCGAGCATCATTACCGGCATCGGCAGGGTCTCCGGTCGTGAATGCATGATCGTGGCCAACGACGCCACAGTCAAAGGCGGCACCTACTACCCGATTACGGTGAAAAAGCACCTGCGGGCGCAGGAGATCGCCGGGCAGAACCGGCTGCCCTGCATCTACCTCGTGGACTCCGGGGGCGCGTTCCTGCCCCGCCAAGACGAGGTGTTTCCCGACCGCGAGCATTTCGGCAGGATCTTCTACAACCAGGCCAAACTCAGCTCCGAGGGCATCCCGCAGATCGCCGCCGTGCTGGGATCGTGCACGGCGGGCGGCGCGTACGTTCCGGCGATGAGCGACGAGGCGGTGATCGTCCGCAATCAGGGCACCATCTTTCTCGGCGGCCCGCCGCTGGTGAAGGCCGCCACCGGAGAAGTGGTCACCGCCGAGGAGCTCGGCGGCGGCGATCTGCACTCCAAGATCTCCGGTGTCACCGATCATCTGGCGCACGACGACCGCGATGCGCTGCGCATCATCCGCCGGATCGTCTCGACACTGGGGCCGCGCGAACCGCGCACCTGGGATGTGCGGCCGACCGTGGATCCGATTGCCGATCAAACCGAGCTCTACGATGTGGTTCCGGTCGATCCGCGCATTCCCTACGACGTACACGACGTCATCACCCGGCTCGTCGACGGGGGCGAATTCGGAGAATTCAAAGCCGAGTACGGCAGCACGCTGGTCACTGGCTTCGCGCGAATTCACGGCCACCCGGTGGGGATCGTCGCCAACAACGGTGTGCTGTTCAGCGAATCAGCGCTCAAGGGAGCGCATTTCATCGAACTCTGCGACAAACGGTTGGTGCCGTTGTTGTTCTTGCAGAACATTTCCGGGTTTATGGTGGGTCGTGACTACGAGGCCGGTGGCATCGCCAAAAACGGCGCCAAGATGGTCACCGCGGTGGCGTGCGCGCGAGTGCCCAAGCTCACCGTGGTAATCGGCGGGTCCTATGGTGCGGGCAACTACTCGATGTGCGGACGGGCGTATTCGCCGCGCTTCCTGTGGATGTGGCCAAACGCCCGGATATCGGTCATGGGTGGTGAGCAGGCGGCGTCGGTGTTGGCGACGGTGCGCGGGGAGATGACGGCCGAGGAGGAAGAAGCGTTCAAGGCCCCGATTCGCGAGCAGTACGAGCATCAGGGCAATCCGTACTATTCGACGGCCCGACTCTGGGACGACGGGGTTATCGATCCCGCTGACACCAGAACGGTTGTCGGTCTGGCGCTTTCGGTGGTGGCGAATGCGCCCGTCGAGCCGGTCTCCTACGGTGTCTTCCGGATGTAGAGGCACATGGGCATGAGAGAACTACGTACTGTGCTAGTCGCCAACCGGGGCGAGATCGCCGTCCGGGTGATCCGGACGCTCAAGGCGATGGGCATCCGGTCGGTGGCCGTCTACAGCGACGCCGATGCCGACGCCCGCCATGTCGGCGCGGCCGACCTCGCGGTCGCGATCGGACCGGCGCCCGCGCGCGACAGCTATCTCAACATTCCCGCCGTCGTCGACGCGGCTGTGCGCACCGGAGCACAGGCCGTACACCCGGGGTACGGATTCCTTTCGGAGAACGCCGATTTCGCGACTGCTTTGGCATCGGCGGGGGTGACGTTCATCGGTCCGCCGGTGCGCGCCATTCAAACCATGGGCGACAAGATCGCCGCCAAGGGCACCGTATCGGCGTTCGGCGTGCCCGTGGTTCCCGGTATCGCGCGGCCCGGCCTCACCGACGATGAACTGATCGCTGCCGCTGAGGAGATCGGCTACCCGGTGCTCGTCAAACCGTCTGCCGGTGGCGGCGGCAAGGGCATGCGCATGGTCGAGCGGCCCGCTGACCTGCCGGCGGCGCTGGTCAGTGCCCGCCGCGAATCGGCGGCCGCGTTTGGTGACGATACGCTCTTCCTCGAGCGATTCGTGTTGCGCCCCAGGCATATCGAAGTTCAAGTGCTGGCCGACACCTACGGCAATGTGGTGCACCTCGGCGAACGAGAGTGCAGCCTGCAGCGGCGACATCAGAAGGTGATCGAAGAGGCGCCATCGCCGCTGCTGGACGCCGCGACTCGAGCCCGGATCGGCGCCGCCGCATGCGATACCGCCCGGAGCGTGGATTACACCGGCGCCGGCACGGTGGAGTTCATCGTCTCGGCCGATCGGCCCGACGAATTCTTCTTCATGGAGATGAACACCCGGCTACAGGTCGAGCACCCGGTCACCGAAATGGTGACGGGGTGGGACCTGGTCGAATGGCAAGTCAGGATCGCGGCGGGGGAGAAGCTGAGCGTCGGTCAAGCCGATATTGCCCTGCACGGGCACGCGATTGAAGCGCGGGTTTACGCCGAGGACCCTGCGAACGGCTTCCTGCCCACCGGCGGCGATGTGCTGGCGATGGTGGAACCGGATGCAACCGGTGTGCGAGTCGATTCCGGTCTGTCCGCGGGAATGGTCATAGGCAGCAACTACGACCCGATGCTGGCGAAGGTGGTCGGGCATGGCGCGGATCGGGCGGCCGCGCTGCGGACCCTCGATCGGGCGCTGGCGGATACCGCGGTGCTTGGTGTCGTCACCAACATCGAGTTCGCCCGGTTCCTGCTGGCTGATCCCGATGTCAGCGCCGGTCGGCTCGACACCGGGCTGTTGGACCGACGAGCCGGGGATTTCGTCGCGACACCCCCGTCCGACGAACAGTTCATCGCTGCTGCGGCCTTCCACTGGTTGCGTCTTTTCCCCGCCCCGGGCGCGGACTTGTGGGAGGTGCCATCCGGTTGGCGCGTCGGCGCCAGAGCACCGGTGAGCATCCGGCTGCGCGCCGGGGACCGCATCGACCACGTGCACATCACCGGAGTGCCGAGATCGGCCGAAGTTTGCATCGAAGATGGCGAATGTCGCTCGTTGCAGTCCGATCTGACGGGCGACCAGCTCACGGTGACGCTGGACGGGCTGCGTAGCGAGTACACCGTCGCCGGGGCTGACAGCAAGATCTGGTTGGCCGGCGGCGGCACCACCGCGGTGCTCGAAGAGGTCAGGGAAGCGCCGGTACGCCCAGACGACGAGCCCACCGGCGACGCCGAATTGACCAGTCCGATGCCCGGCGCGGTCGTCGCGGTGAGCATTGAAGACGGCGCCGAAGTCGAGGCCGGAGCCGTTGTGGTGACGGTTGAGGCGATGAAGATGGAGCACGCGCTGACGGCGCCCGTCGACGGTGTGGTCGAACTTCTCGTCGCCGTCGGCGACCAGGTCAAGGTGGGTCAGCCGCTGGCCCGGATTACCGCGAGCACCAACGCATTACCAAAAGTAGAGGATGACGTGTTATGACCGACTTCCTGTCCACCGCGACGCTCCCGGACGAGTACCAACAGCTGGCCAAGACGGTCCGTGACTTCGCCCAGAGCGTCGTCGCACCGGTGGCCGCGCAGCACGACGCGGAGCACTCGTTCCCCTACGAGGTGGTCGCCGGGATGGCTGCGATGGGCCTTTTCGGTCTTCCCTTCCCGGAAGAGTTCGGCGGAATGGGCGGCGACTACTTCGCGCTGTGCCTAGCGCTGGAGGAACTGGGCAAGGTCGACCAAAGCGTGGCCATCACGCTAGAAGCGGGCGTTTCGCTGGGCGCCATGCCGGTCTATCGGTTCGGCACCGATGCCCAGAAGCAGGAATGGTTGCCGCAGTTGGCAAGTGGTCGTGCCCTGGGTGCGTTCGGGCTGACCGAGCCCGGCGGCGGCACCGACGCCGGTGCAACCAAGACCACCGCGCATCTCGACGACGGCTATTGGGTGATCAACGGGTCCAAGCAGTTCATCACTAACTCTGGTACCGACATCACCAAGCTGGTGACGGTCACCGCGGTGACCGGCGAGCAGGACGGCAAAAAGGAGATCTCGTCGATCCTGGTACCGGTACCCGCGCCGGGGTTCACCGTGGAGCCGGCCTACAACAAGGTCGGCTGGAACGCCTCGGACACCCATCCGCTCAGCTTCGACGACGTCCGCGTGCCCGAGGAGAATCTGCTCGGCGAACGCGGTCGCGGATATGCCAACTTCTTGCGCATCCTCGACGAGGGCCGCATCGCGATCGCTGCATTATCCACCGGAGCTGCGCAGGGTTGCGTCGACGAGAGCGTCAAGTACGCACGGGAACGCGAAGCGTTTGGTCAGCCGATCGGTCGATATCAGTCCATCGCCTTCATGATCGCGCGGATGGAGGCTCGCGCGCACACCGCGCGCACGGCCTATTACGACGCCGCGGCGCTGATGCTGGCCGGTAAGCCATTCAAGAAGCAGGCGGCGATCGCCAAGTTGGTGGCCAGCGAGGCGGCGATGGACAACGCGCGTGA
>NZ_DATMLH010000271.1:0-24027 GCF_035570115.1 Mycobacterium sp. | reverse complement strand
TTGCCGTTGTCGACCCGATAGACGGCGCCATGGATGGCTGCTGCGGCGTCGCTGGCGAGGAACGCGACCACGTTCGCTACATCGAGGGGCTGCATCATGCCGCGTGGTGATGCCGTGCGCATGATCAGGTCGTAGTTCGGGTTATCGGGCGGGCTGAACTGCTCGATTTGCGGCGTGAGCATGCCGCCCGGACATATTGCGTTGACCCGCAGGCGATCCGCGGTGTACTCCACCGCCAAGGCACGGGTAAGCCCAATCAGCCCATGCTTGGCAGCGCAGTAACCAGCCGAGTACGCCTGGCCCTCGACCCCGGCGATGGAGGCGACGTTGACGATATTGCCGCCTCGTTCCAAAAGGTGCGGCAGCGCAGCCCGGCACAGATGGAACGGCCCGTTCAGGTTGACCGCCAGATCTTGGGCCCAGTCATCGTCGGTCATCGACTCGGTCCGGCGCATCTGGTGTCTCCCGGCGACGTTGACCAGAACGTCCAGACCGCCGAACTCACTGACGCACTGTTCGACGCCGTCGCGGCAGGCCTTGGCCGAACCGATGTCGACCGATGCGTATGCACCACGTTCCACGCCCGCGAACACGTCGGCCAAGCGCCCGGTATCGCGACCTATGCCGAAAACCGTTGCGCCCTGGCGAGAAAGCAACTTGGCCGTTTCAGCACCCAGGCCCGACGACGCACCTGTCACCAACGCGACCTTGTCCTGCAGTGGTTCTGGCATCTCAGCAGCGTAGCCACGCCGCTGGCGCTCGCCCTCGGCGGCAATCCCGGCCTGGCGCGATGACCGCACGTTTGACATCGTCAGATCGATGATTACCGGACTGGCTCACAGCGGGGTATGCGTGCCGGACTGCGAAGCTGCGGTCGCGTTCTATCGCGACGTGTTGGGTATGCGGGTGCTGTCGCCGCCCTACGTGATGAAGGGCGACGCGATTCGCGAGGACATGGGCCAGCTGGTCTCCGATCCGACCATGAAGGCGGCCATCGTCGGGTTCGACGACGACGGCGATCGGGTGCTCGAGGTGATCGAGTACCTCGGCGTCGACGGCGGCGGTGAGCGCAACGCCGCCGCGCTCACCGACCACGGCCTGTCGCACGTCGGGTTGATTTGCGAGGACATCGACGCCACCCGGGCTGACCTCGAGGCAAACGGCGTGCGCTTCCTGGTCGACGGCATCGCCGACGTGGCACGGGTCCGCACGACGTGGTTCGTCGACCCGTGGGGTGTGGTGTTCATCCTCGTCGAGAAGAGCAAGCCGGGGCGTCCGTACTTCGCGCAATACGGCTGAAGGCGTCTACACGAAGAAGTTGTCGTGGCGGATGAACCACTCGCGGCGCTCGTCGTCGGTCATGTCGGCCAGCGCTGAGAACCCTTCGAAGTAGGCCTCGCACGGGGCGCCCGGGGCGAACAACATCAGGACCGACGCGGGTTGGTCTCGGACATGGCGCGGTGGAAATGCGGATCGGGCCCGCCGCCGGCCGGCGCGATGTCGACCGGTACAGGCCGTAGTCGCCAGCCGTGGCTTGCTGATTCGCGAGATAGTGGTACTTCACGCCGAACATCTCGTAGTCCGGCGCGTCGTCGGCGCGCTTGATCCAGGCGCTGACTTCCGGTTGGTCGTTGCGCTAGCGGGGTTCGGGATACGGCGGCACCACGAGCGACATGGCCCCAGTCTGCCCCGTCCAACCGATTGCGAGGCCTAGCCGCTGCTGCCGGGCGATCCGGCTTGGCCGCCAATGCCCGCGGCGCCACCAGGTCCGCCGGCTCCCGGCGTGTAGTTGAAAAGGGCCACCGCACCGCCGTTGCCGCCGTCGCCGCCATCACCCAGTACGAGCCCGCCAGGGCCACCGGAGCCGCCCGCGCCGCCTCCAACGTCTCCGTAACCGCCGCCGCCACCGGTCCCGCCATGGCCGAACACGAGCCCGCCGGCCCCACCGGCGCCGCCGATGGCTCCGACTCCGCCGTAGCCGCCCTGCCCGCCGACACCGCCGTCACCGACGAGCCCGCCCGCGCCGCCGGCGCCCCCGGCGCCGCCGTGGTCGACCGCGAAGACGACGCCCTGGTAGGACCCCGGGCCGCCGAGCCCGCCCGTTCCGCCGTCGCCAAGGAGTAGTCCGCCAGCTCCGCCGGCCCCGCCGGCCCCGGCGTAGCCCGGGGTATAGGGAGAGGCGGGATTGTCAGAGAGGTAGTAGGTGAAGCCACCCTGGCCGCCGTCGCCTCCCGCGCCGAGCAGTCCGGCGTGACCGCCGGCCCCGCCGGCGCCGGCAACGCCTCCGACGTGGAAAAGGCCGGCGCCGCCACCGCCCTCTCCGCCGTCACCGAGCAATAGCCCGCCGTTGCCGCCCGCACCGCCGGCGGCTCCGTCCACGCCCGCGCCGCCCATGCCGCCGTCACCGACGAGTCCGGCGTTCCCGCCGGCAGCACCAATCCCGCCGTCTACGCCTGCTACCCCGTCGGCACCGGTGCCGCCGTTGCCGAGCAGAAATCCGCCGTCGCCAAGGTCGCCGAAGATTCCGGAGCTGCCTAGCAACGAGTCGTTACCGCCGGTGTAGTCGTCGATGCCGTTGCCGATCAAGTCCCGCCCGAACAGCTCGACGAAGGGCTGATTGAGCATCGAATCGATGGAAACGCCGGTCGGGCTGGCGATGTAGGCCTGCACGGCTGCGAGCACCGGGTCTTCGAAGTTCGTCTCGAACGCGCTGACGAGCGCGGCGTCGACGTTGCCGAACGAATCGGCAGGCAGCGCGGAAGCGCTGCTTGCCAGGTCGGCGAGGTCGAGCGCGGTGCTCGCAGCCACTCCGGCATCCGCGGTAGATGAGATGACCGGGTCGAGGATTGAGTCGACGATGTCCGCGTGAGCTTGTGCCGCAGTGAACAGTTCGGAGCACAGACCCAACGCCAGCAGTGCTCCGACACCACCGTGAGTGGCGGCTCGAGCAGCCTGGCGCATCGTTCGAGTGTCCAACGCGTGGTTATCCGGGTTAGCAACCATCGGCACGCCTCCCAATCGCCGGATTTGTCAGCTGTGTCTTAGCGTCTATTCAGGCCGCTATAAGGTACACTCGCACCTTAGGGCGCTGCGGGCAAATCGGCTTGTGCGCAGATGAATTCGAGCTGACGCCGTCTACACGAAGAAGTTGTCGTGGCGAATGAACCACTCGCGGCGCTCATCGTCGGTCATGTCGGCCAGCGCTGAGAATCCTTCGAAGTAGGCCTCCCGCGGCGCGCCCGGTGCGAACAGCATCAGGACCGAAGCGGGTTCGTCGGCCTCGTTGCGGAAACCGTGGATGCCGCCCGGCGGGACGTAGAGGAAGTCGTTCGGGTGAGCGTCGATCCAGCAGTTGCCGTCGTAAACCTTCATCGTGCCCGACAGCACGAAGAACGCCTCGGACATGGCGCGGTGGAAATGCGGACCGGGCCCGCCTCCGGCGGGGGCGAAATCGACCCGGTACAGGCCGTAGTCGCCGCCGGTGGCTTGCTGGTTCGCCAGGTAGTGGTACTTGACGCCGAAGGATTCGTAGTCCGGCGGCTCGTCAGATCGTTTGAGCCATGCGCTGACCTCCGGCTGGTCCTCGGTGTAACGGGGCGGCGGGTAGGGCGGCACCACGAATGACACGTGCCCAGTCTGCCGGATCAGCCGACGGCATATCTAACCCCGGTCAGCTCCTCGGAGACCGCCCAAAGCCGCTGCTGCACATGGGCGTCGTGGGACCGGCCGCTGGCCCTGACCGTCGTGGGATAGCCCCGGACATGTCCAAAGCCCCCCGGACCGAAGTACTGTCCGCCGGCAACCGCGGGGTCGGTGGCTGCCCGCAGCGTTGGCAGCGCGCCCATCGCCGCGGTTTGGGCGAACAGCCCAGAGGTGTTGGTGACAAGGCGAAGCCAGGCGGACGTGTTGCGGTCCAGCTCGGTTTTGGAAACGCCGGGATGGGCGGCCGCCGCGATCGTGTCAGCGTCGGTTAACCGTCGTTGTAGTTCATGGGTGAACAACAGATTGGCGAGCTTGGACTGCGCGTAAGCGCCGACCGCGCTGTAGCCGTGTTGCCACTGCAGGTCGTCGAAGCGGATTCGGCCGGTCAAATGCGCGGTGCTGCTGACCGTGACCACTCTCGAACCGGGGACAGCCAGCAATCTATCCAGCAGCAACCCGGTAAGCGCGAAGTGGCCGAGATGGTTGGTGCCGAACTGCAATTCAAAGCCGTCTTTGGTGGTTGCCTCCGGCGTGAACATCACACCGGCGTTGTTGATCAGCAGGTCGATGCGGTCGTAATCCGAGCGCAGCTGGTTGGCGGCGGCGCGGATGGAATCCAGCGACGTAAGGTCGAGTTCCTGCAGCCCCACGCTGCGACCGGGACTGCGCCGGCCGATGAGCTTTGCAGCGTCCTTGCCTTTGTCGAGATTCCGGACCGCCAGGACGATATGAGCGCCGTGCTCAGCGAGCGCCAATGCGGTCTCGTAGCCCAGGCCGGTGTTGGCTCCGGTGATCACAGCGACGCGACCTGTCTGGTCGGGGATCTCGGCGGCGGTCCATTTGGCCATGAAAGACTCCTCGCGAGAATATACTAAACGGGATATATGTCCCGCTTAACGCGACTATACGGAACGTGTATCCCGCTTTGTCAAGAGGTTGGTGGTCCGACATGGCTCAACCGGCACGGCCGTTACGCGCCGACGCTGCCCGAAACCGTGCTCGCGTGCTGGCAGTCGCCTGCGAAACATTCGCCGCGGAGGGCTTCTCGGTGCCGGTCGAGGAGATTGCCCGACGAGCAGGGGTAGGCACGGGAACCGTCTGCCGGCATTTCCCGACCAAGCAAGATTTGGTCGAAGCGGTCTTCGCCGACCGGCTGAAGCTGATCGTCGACGAGGGCCAGGCGCTCTTGGATTCCGGCGAACCGGATCAGGCGTTGTTTGGCTTCCTGCGTTTGCTGGTACTGGACTGGGGTGTCACGAATCACGGCCTGAAAAAGGCTTTCGCAGGTTCGGAAATCAGGATCAAGACCGAGGGCGCCGAAGATGCCTTTCTTGCCATTCTTGGTGAATTGCTGCGGGCGGCCCAGCAGGCGGGGACGGTCCGGACCGACGTCGGTGCCGCGGAAGTCAAAGGGTTGATCATCGGGTGCCAGGCGATGCAGACCTACAGCAGCGAGTTAGCCGAACGCCTGGTCGCCGTCGTCTTCGACGGCCTGCGCGCCACCCCAGCCGAGGCGCGATAGGCGGCCACGGTCGTAGCATCGTAGCTGTGCAGAAGCCGATCGTCGACGAAAGTGCCCGCGCGGAAAAGCTTCTCGACGCCCAGGATAAGGCGGCGCAACTGTTTGACGCGATCGAGCGACGCGCGATGATCCGCGCCGGTGTCGGTGAGCAGGAATTGTCGGACGAGATTCACGACCTGGCCGGAGAAATGTTCGGCGTGACACGTCATTGGCATCGCCGGATCGTGCGCGCCGGTGAGAACACCCTCCAGCCCTTCCGTGAGCATCCACCGGACCGGGTCATCGTCGATGACGACATCGTGTTCCTCGACTTCGGTCCGATCTTCGAGGAGTGGGAGGCCGATTTCGGGCGCACCTTCGTGCTGGGCGACGACCCAGACAAACATGCCGTCCGCGACGCGCTGCCACGGGTGTGGCAGGCGGGCCGCGACTATTTCGAGAGCCACCCGGATGTCACCGGCGCCGAGTTGTTCGGCGTCTCCGTCGAGGCGGCTCGGGCCGAGGGCTTCGGCTGGGGCAGCCATATCGCGGGCCACCTGGTCGGGGAGTTCCCGCACAAGAAGATCGCCGGGACGGCGACTGAGTGGTACATCATGCCCGGATCGCCCAAGCCGATGCGGCGCACGGACCCAAGCGGCCGCCGTTGTCACTGGATCCTCGAGATCCATCTGATCAACGAGGCCCGCGGCTTCGGCGGTTTTTACGAGCAGCTGCTCGACTTGCCCTGAGCAGGATCAGTCGACGGGGTACGTCACCCCGGTGAGTTCCTCGGACACCGCCCACAGCCGGCGCTGCCGGTCGACGTCGTGCGACTTGCGGCTGGATCCCACGATCTTGGGATAGCCCCGCGTTTGGCCGAAGCCGCCGGGACCGTAGTACTGCCCACCAAGCACTGCCGGGTCGCTGGCAGCACGCAGTTGCGGCAGGGCGCCCATGGCCGCGTCCTGGAAGATTGGCGCGATCACCGGGTAGACCGATGCAGCCCATCCGGGTAGGTGGCGCATCAGCTCGGTGTTCGAGCCGCCGGGGTGCGCGGCCACGGCGATCGTCGTGCCATGGGCAGCGAGCCGCCGTTGCAGTTCGTAGGTGAACAGCAGGTTGGACAGCTTGGCCTGCCCGTAGGCCTTGACCCGGTTGTAGCTGTGTTCCCACTGCAGATCGTCGAAGTGGATGTCGGCGCGGATGCGGTGGCCCATGCTGCTGACCGTCACGACCCGAGAACCCGCGACCGGTAAGAGCCGATCCAGCAGCAGGCCGGTGAAGGCGAAGTGGCCCAGGTGGTTGGTGCCGAACTGCAACTCGAAGCCGTCCTTGGTGGTCGACTTCGGTGGGTACATCACGCCGGCGTTGTTGATCAGCAGGTCGATGTGGTCGTGACTGGCGCGGAGTTGCTCCGCGGCGGCGCGGATCGAGTCCAGCGACGTCAAGTCGAGTTCCTGCAGCGCCAGGTCCGCGTTGGGACGGCTCTTGTGGATGAGGGCGGCGGCGTCTTTGCCCTTGTCGACGTTGCGCACGGCCAGCACGACGTGGGCGCCGTGCTCGGCGAGCGCCAGGGCGGTCTCGTAGCCGAGGCCGGTGTTGGCGCCGGTGATGACGGCGACCCGACCGGTCTGGTCGGGAATGTCGTCGGTGGTCCACTTGGCCATGCGAGGCTCCTCAGTTGTAAGGTAAACGGGGCGAGCGCTCCGGTTGATCTCCACTATACGGAACGCGCGCCCCGCTTTGTCAACCAGTAGGTGATGTGAGATGGCTCAACCAATACCCCGGCTGCGCGCCGACGCGGCGCGGAACCGCGCCCGCGTGCTGGAAGTCGCCTACGAAACCTTTGCGGCCGAGGGCTTGTCGGTGCCGATCGATGAGATCGCCCGCCGGGCTGGCGTCGGCGCCGGAACCGTCTACCGTCACTTCCCCACCAAAGAGGCGCTGTTCCACGCGGTCATCGCGGACCGAATGCAACGTTTTATCGACGAGGGGCACGCGCTGCTGGAATCCGCCGGGCCCGGCGAGGCGATCTTCAGCTTTCTGCGCTCGATGGTGCTGCAGTGGGGCGCGACGGACCGTGGCATGGTCGAGGCGCTGGCCGGTCTCGGCATCGACATCGCGCAGGCCGCGCCCGACGCCGAGGATGCATTTCTGGCCATGCTCGACGACTTGCTCCGTGCCGCGCAGAAAGCGGGCACCGCGCGTCACGACATCGGCGTGCGCGAGGTGAAGTCAATCCTGGTCGGATGCCAGGCGATGGAGGCCTACAACGCGGAATTGGCCGAGCGGGTGACCGACGTCGTAATCGACGGCCTGCGGGCAAAGGATCGAGTCCGCGCCCACCGCCAACGGAAAACTATGTGAGGCTCAGACGCCTAGTAGCGAAAGTGATTCGAGGTCTTCGATCGCCGCGAGATGGCGTTCCGCCATGGCGCACACACGCTCGATCGATTGCATGATGGGCGGCGTTGCCGCCCAGACGAATCCATGAAGCGCGTGTCTTCGATAGGCCGTCCAACAGTCGTCTGCGTCGAGTACCGGGCCGCCGGCGCCAGCAAGCGCGGACCGGTAATGTTTCACTAGATCGCGCTCATGCGCGCGCCGGTCGGCCACGCTGAGAGCGCCCGTGATGAAGTACGCGACGTCATACGACCATGGGGCCACACAGACGCCCTGCCAGTCCAGGAAAGCCACCACGCCGTCTTCGCGGATGAAGGTGTTTCCGATGTGGGCATCGCCATGGGCGAGGGAACCCGCCGCACCGTCTTCGTAGGCCCAGAGCGCTTCAAACCCTCGCAGGATCCGCTCACGGTTGTTGAGTGAGCTTGGCAGGCAGGGCGATTCGGATTTGGCATAGTAAGCGTCCCAGTAGTCTCTGCTGAACAGGACTTTGGCTACCGCCCGGACGGCGGGCGACCCTACCCCCAGCCACGGAGCCAATGTGGCAGCCACGTCGGCAGTTACCGCATGCCACCGTGCCTGCATCTCCAGGCCTGAGGCAACCTGGTCGGGCGTGAATGGCGCGCACGGATCCCCAAAGCGGCCTCCGCTGACGCAAAGGTTCTCCATCACCACAATGCCTTGGTACGCAGTGGGGGCGACTGCCGCGTAGTACGTCCGCGGAAGCACCACTGGCAGCTTTTCGGCGAGGTCTCCGAAAAACCGGGCCTCGATGCGGTACGCGTCGCTTGCGCCGGCTAGCCGTTCATCGAAGCACCCTTTGACGCACACCGCCGTAGGCAACTGGCTGTCCGGATCGCGGTAGCGTAAGCGCACCAGCACTTTTGTGGCGGTGCCCCAGATGATTTCCTCAATGACGGCATCTTCGACCTCATTGTTGAGTGCCTCGCTAAACCAGGCGGGTGTGAGCTCTTGCGATGTCGTAGGCAAGTCATCGACTTCTACTACAGGCATTGAATCGGGCCTCCAGTACCAGATAGCTCTCGGTGAAGTGGTTCGTCGAACCGGCCGGCCAATCCTGTTGTGCTTAAGGATAACTGCAGCAGAAGCCAGTCGGCTCACCACGACAGAAGCTGCTGTCGTATCAGGCGGTTACCGCAGCAGCCTCTCGTTCGACTGCGATCGTGGGGGGCGCCTGCCCAGCTTCGAGAATGTTCAGAATGTTGGCGCGACTTCGGGCGGCTAACCGCTGGCCGTCGCGCAGGCCAGCACGCCGCGCGTATTCGCATACTTTGACGGCCGGGCGGATCACCGCGCCAAGGTGCTTGAGCGGGGTGTCGGGAACGCCGAGCTGGTCCGCGATTTCGTCACCGGCCCAGCGTCGGGTAAATCCGTACAGCACCGCGGGGATGGCTTTGGTCCCGAAGCGCACCAGCGGCCGCGGTAGCAGCAATTCGGGCGGGGCGCCGTTCTCGATCAAAGCGCGTATGAGTGCGCGGGAATCCTCGTCGGCGGGTGTGTCGGTCAGATGTTTGATGGAGATCATCTCTTTCGCGCGCGCCTCGGTCGCGGGCAGGAGTGGCTCCGGCACACCCAATACGTGACCGATGTAGCGCCACAAATGTTGGATGTCCTCGCGCTCGTCGCGGCGGAAGTGCATGCCGACGTCACGCATGGCGGCGATGGGGATGGTGGAGAATTCGCCCGCGATGCCGTACGCCACGTCGGTGTTGTTGATGGGTAGGCCCCAGGCCTCGGGCTGCCACTCGCCCGACCGCAGCAGGCGTCGTCTCACGGCCGCATGCATGATCCGCACCCGAAGAGTTTCAGCGAAACCTGGCGCGTAGCGGCGCATTCCGCCTGGGCTCGTCGCTGCGAGCATCCAGCGCCCGGTTTCTTGCGTCCGCCGATAGGCTCGATGCACCAGCTCACCGGTGAAAATGAGCGGCTTGGCGGCTGCCGAGGACTGGTAGCCGGCCGCCAGCGATGCGCAGTTCAGGGTCAGACCGGAGAGCACGCCGCCGCGCCAGTACGCGGTCGCCCCGCTTTCGACTCGCTCCCAGTCAACCCAGTCCGGGACTTGCGCAATCGGTTCCAAAAGTTCGGCCAGCGCGGGGGGCACGTCCTCGGTTTTTCCAGCCAGCCACGCGCTAATGTTACGCATTCCCGCGCCAGCCGGCAGCGAGCTGAACGCCGCGACGATCGCGTCCGCGGTGGTGTCGGACCGCTCGATGCCCTCTTTGAGGTGAGTCACGAGTATTGGGTCGAACCGACTGCGCGCTCGTGATTCGTTCAGAAAGCGAGTGGTTACCATGCCTCACGCTAACACGAGGTTAGACAGCGTGTCTATCCTCAGTCCGGGGCGGCGTGCAACCCGTACCATGCGATAGTTGCCAAGGTGTGCGCCAGGCGGCGGTGAGCTTTGCGGTCCGCACTGTCGGCCAACTGGTAGCAAGCGCGCTCGACCATCCACACGAATGCTGCGGCGGTTTCGTACGCCGACAGTTCTGATCGGACAACGCCTTTGGCTTGGGCGGCCCTGAGAACTTTGGCCGACTCGCTGACAAACGTCTGCATGTTGGCATTGAAGTAGGCGCCGACCGCTGGGTCGTTACCGGCCGTTTCGACCACCGCCGCGACGACGGCGTACTCGGCGCTGAAGATCGTTACGAACTCCAACAGTGTTGCTTCGAGTGCTTCGCGATCCTCTAGGGTGGTGGCGCCCCACAGCGCACCGACGGTTGAGGCCAGCCTGTCGCGGACGTAGTCGATGAGCCGGAGAACAAAGGCCGAGCGGTCGGGGAAGTATAGATAGAACGTCGCCCGAGCGAGGCCGGCTTCACGAACCAGTCGTGAGATGCTGATCTCCGCGAACGGCGTGCGGTCGCTGCAGAGTTTCGAAACCGCGGCGATGAGTCGCCGTTCGACTTCCGGGCGCCGCTCATCGCGTGGCGCATTCCCACTCGTCATTTGGGCATCCAGCAAACGCCGACCGGCAGCTGCGGCCGTCCGTCACCAATTCGTAAGCACTGCACGGGAATGCGCTGCCAACCAAGAAGACATGTTGGCGAGAGCATACACCGGCGAGCCCAGACCGGGTGCGCGGACACTGGGTTGCGACCGCAGGATGGCGGGTGCCGAAGCCGGGCATGGGTCGAGGTCCACCCACAATCACGCAGCTGCGGGTGTTGACACGCCGCAGCGGAGCGGAGTACACGTTGTGTGGGTTTGGACACGGTGTCCAACCACGTGCGGGAGGGTTATGGGGAGGCGCACATGCACGCGCGGGGTACTTGATGCTCACCGGGACATGTTCTTCACCGTGGACCCGGACTGGAGCATCGCCGCCAAGGCCTTAAGCCAATTATCTTGTGCACCCTACTTTTAAGGTCGTGACGTATGCGGGCTCAGACAATCCGGGCGACGTGATGCTTTCGCGGGCAAACCTGATGACAAGCAGGCGAGGCTGTGCTTAACTGTCCCAAGCTTTATAGAAACTTTAGGCGGCCTACATTATCTAGGGGTTGGGCACCCATGCCGGAATCGTGTGCAGTGGGCGCGGCCTTCGCCTCGCAAACCGTGGCGGCGGCAGTGGGGCGATCATTCGCTTGGCGGGAATTGCCGCTGCTGCCACCGATAGCGGTCACCCTGTTGGCCTTTACGGTCGACCACCTCGTTCGGGTGAACGGATGACGGCGTCGCCCCGGGTCCCCAGTTTCGTTTCCATACCGGCACTGGGCGCCATCGGCGGGTTCGCGCGCATGTGCGTGCTCACCGCCAAGGCGCTGCTGCGTCCCTTCCAGTGGCGTGAATTTATCTCGCAGAGCTGGTTTTTGGTAACGGTCTCATTCCTGCCGACTATTGCGGTAGCCATTCCTATGACCGTGCTGGTCATCTTCACGCTCAACCTTCTGCTTCGCGAATTCGGCGCCGCTGACATCTCCGGCGCCGGCGCGGCGCTCGGTGCCGTCACGCAGCTCGGACCGCTGGTCACCGTGCTGGTGGTCGCCGGCGCGGGTTCGACGGCGATCTGCGCCGATCTTGGCGCCCGGACTATCCGCGAAGAGATCGATGCGCTGGAGGTGCTCGGTATTGATCCGATCCACCGCCTGGTGGTGCCGCGGGTGGTCGCCTCAACATTCGTCGGGTTTCTGCTCAACGGCTCGGTCATCACCATCGGACTGGTGGGTGGATACATCTTCAGCGTTTACATCCAGAACGTCTCCGGCGGCGCATATCTGGCTACTCTCACGCTGGTCACCGGCCTCCCGGAGGTCGTGATTTCGATTGTCAAATCGACCGCTTTTGGGCTAATCGCAGGTCTGGTCGGCTGTTACCGGGGCCTGACCGTAGGCGGCGGCGCCAAGGGCGTCGGTACCGCGGTCAATGAGACCCTGGTGTTGTGCGTCATCGCGCTGTTTGCCATCAACGTGGTACTCACCACGATCGGCGTCCGATTCGGCACGGGCCGTTGACATGTCGACGGTAACCGTTCTCCGCTCCCTCTACCCCCGCACATACGCTCGGACCGGCCAGGTCGCCGCGGCGCCGGTTCGGCTGGTTCGCAGCGTCGGGGCAGTCGACTGGTTCGCTCTTACAGCCATCCGCCAGATCGCCTATGCGCTGGGCAATTACCGCAAAGAAACATTACGACTGATCGCCGAGATAGGCCTTGGTACCGGAGCGATGGCGGTGGTCGGTGGTAGCGCCGCGATTGTCGGCTTCGTCACCCTGTCTGCCGGATCGCTGATCGCCATCCAGGGTTTCGCTTCGCTCGGCAATATCGGGGTAGAGGCGTTCACCGGATTCTTCGCGGCGTTGGCCAACGTGCGTGTGGTCGCACCCCTTGTCGCCGGCATCGCGCTGGCGGCGACAGTCGGCGCCGGGGCAACGGCGCAGCTGGGCGCCATGCGGATCAGCGAGGAGATCGACGCGCTGGAAGTTATGGGTATCAAATCGATTTCGTATCTGGTTTCCACCCGGATCATGGCTGGATTCCTGGTGGCCGTGCCGCTTTTCGCACTGTCGATCGTCATGTCGTTTCTTGCCGGGCAAGCCGTCACCACGTTGTTCTACGGGCAGTCGATCGGTACCTATATGCACTATTTCCGCACCTTCCTGCGGCCCAATGACGTGATGTTCTCCTTCATTCAGACCGACATCATCTCGGTTATCGTGATGATCAACCATTGCTACTTCGGCTATAACGCGAGCGGCGGCCCGGTCGGGGTGGGCGAGGCAGTCGGGAAGTCGATGAGGGCGTCGCTGATAGCCGTCGTCGTCGTGGTCCTGTTGGCGTCGTTGGCGATCTATGGCGTTAACCCGAACTTCAACCTCACGGTGTAGTTGCTATGGGGACGCCAGTCAAGGAAAACAAGCCGCCGACTCCACCGCTTTTCACGGTGGGGTTGCTGTCGCTGGTGATCCTTGCCGCGTCGTTAGCGTTGGTGTGGTTACAGTTTCGAGGGGATTTGCTGCCGAGTACCCGACTGACGATGATCGCCACACGTGCTGGATTGTCAATGGATCCGGGGTCTAGGGTCACATACAACGGAGTGCAGATCGGCCGAGTTGCCAAGGTCGAGGAGATCACCCGAAACGGGGAGCCGAAAGCCAAGTTCACCCTTGATGTGGATTCGAAGTACGTGCAATTGATCCCGGCCAACGTGCGCGCTCAGATCGACGCGAGTACAGCTTTCGGCAACAAATACGTGGTGTTGTCTGCCCCGAAAAGTCCCGTGGCCAAACGGATCACCAGCTCCGATGTGATCGACGTGTCGCACGTCACCACCGAGTTCAACACGTTGTTTGAGACGGTCGTCGACATCGCTGAGAAAGTCGACCCGGTCAAGCTCAACGCGACGTTAACGGCGACCGCCCAGGCGCTCGACGGACTGGGAGACAAGTTCGGGCAGTCGATTACCAATGGCAACACCATCCTCGGCGAGCTGAATCCACGGATGCCGCAGATCCGTCACGATATCGAGCGACTGGCGGATTTGGCCGACGTGTATGCCGACGCGTCACCGGATTTGTGGGACTTCCTCCAGAACGCGGTGACTACCGCGCGCACCGTCAACGAGCACGAGGGCGACCTGGATGCGGCATTGCTGGCATCGGTCGGGTTCGGCAATACCGCTGGCGAGGTTTTCGAACGCGGGGCGCCGTATCTACGGCGCGCCCTGCAGGACTTAGTCCCGACCTCGGAGCTGCTCGATGAATACAGCCCGGAGCTGTTCTGCGTGATCCACAAACTCGCCAACGTCGCCCCCAAATCCGCGGAGATCTTTGGCGGTAACGGCTATTCGTTCAGGGCCCGCGCCGAAATCATGGGCGTTGTAAACCCGTGGGTCTATCCCGACAACCTGCCGCGGGTGAACGCCCACGGGGGTCCGGAGGGTCGGCCGGGCTGCTGGCAGGAAATCACTCGGGATCTGTGGCCGGCGCCGTATTTGGTGATGGATACCGGCGGCAGCGTGGCACCCTACAACCACTTCGAAATCGGCACACCGTGGGCAGTCGACTACGTGTGGGGCCGCCAAATGGGGGAGAACTCGATCAACCCGTGAAAAACACCGCAACCACGATTAAGCTCAGCGCCTTCTCCCTAGTGGTGCTGCTCTTCACCGCAGCGATCATCGTCGTGTTCGGCCAGTTGCGGTTCGACCACACCAATACGTACTCGGCAATCTTCAGCAATGCCAGCGAGCTGCGCGCCGGCCAGTTCGTCCGCGCTTCCGGTGTCGAGGTCGGCAAGGTCGCCAGGGTAGAACTCATCGACGGTGGCACGCGGGCCCGCGTCGAATTCGGTGTTGATAAGGACCTGCCGCTGTATCAGGAAACGACCGCGGCTATCCGCTACCTGAACCTGATCGGTGACCGTTACCTGGAGATCACGCGCGGCGGCGGCAACGCGAAGCTGCCCGCCGGGTCGACCATTCCGATCGAACGCACCGAGCCGGCGCTCGATCTGGACGCGTTGATAGGCGGGTTCCGGCCGCTGTTCCATGCCCTCGATCCGCAGAAAGTCAACGCCATCGCCCAATCACTGCTGACCGTGTTGCAAGGCCAAGGCGGCACCATCAGCGACATCCTGGATCAAACCGCGCAGCTCACTTCGACGCTGTCCAACCGCGACCAGGCGATCGGCGAGGTGATCAACAACCTCAACACCGTGCTGGCGACCACCGTCAAACACCAGAAGGCCTTCGACGAGACCATCAACAACTTCGAGAAGCTGATCACTGCGTTGAAGGGCCGATCCGATCCGTTGGCAGACTCCGTCGCCAACATCAGCAATGCCGCGGGCACGATCGGTGACTTGCTCGCTGACAACCGGCCGCTGCTGCATAAAACGGTCCGCTACGTCGAGACCGTCCTGCAGCCGCTGGCCGACCACAGCAGCGAGCTCAACGACACAATCAGGAAAGCGCCGGATGCGTTTCAACGCATCGGGCGTAGCGGCGGTATCTACGGTGATTTCTTCAACTTCTACCTCTGCGACGTCTCGTTCATGTTGAACGGGCTGCAGCCCGGCGGCCCGGTGCGCACGGTCAAATTCTGGCAGCAGCCCACGGGTAGGTGCACGCCGCAATGAGGACGCTGGAAGGTTCGAACCGGGTTCGCAACGGGTTGATGGCCGTCATCATCCTGCTGCTTGTGATTGGTGTTGGGCAAAGCTTCACCAGCGTGCCCGTGCTGTTCGCGACACCGACCTACTATGCGCAGTTCAAAGACGCCGCCGGCATCAAAGCCGGCGACAAGATCAACATGGCTGGCATCACCGTCGGGCTGGTGCGCTCGCTGCACATTGACGGCAACAAAATCCTGGTCGAATTCACCCTGGGCGGCAACCAGATTGGCAAGAACAGCCGAGCCGCGATCCGCACCGACACCATCCTGGGCCGCAGAAACATCGAGATCGAAAACCGCGGCTCTGAGACCCTCCGCTCGGGCGGGGTGCTGCCGTTGGGTCAGACCAGCACGCCGTATCAGATCTACGACGCGTTCTTCGACGTCACCAAAGCCGCTTCGGGCTGGAACATCGACACCGTCAAGCAGTCGCTGAACTTGTTGTCGGAGACCATCGACCACACCTACCCGCACCTAAGTGCCGCTCTGGACGGAGTGAAGCAGCTCTCCGACACGATCGGCAAACGCGACGAGCAGTTCAAGGGGTTGCTGGTCAACGCGCGCAAGATCGCGACGATTTTCGGCGACCGCAGCGGGCAGATCAACCGGCTGCTGGTCAATGCCCAGTCACTGCTGGCTGCGATCAACGACCGCGGCCAGGCGATCACGTACCTGCTGGAGCGCGTGGACGCCTTCCAGACGCACCTGCGTGGCCTTATCAACGACAACCCGAACGTGCACCGGACGTTGGAAGAGCTGCGCGTGGTCAGCGATATGCTCAACCAGCGAAAGTCCGACCTGGCCCAGAGTCTCGTACTAATCAGTCGGTTCGCGGCCTCACTGGGGGAGGCTCTCGCATCGGGGCCGTATTTCAAGGCGATGATAGTCAATCTGCTGCCGTACTGGGTCTTGCAGCCGTGGGTCGACGCGGCGTTCAAGAAACGCGGCCTCGACCCCGAGCAGTTTTGGCGCACCGCTGGGCTGCCGGCGTTCCGCTTCCCCGACCCGAACGGCACCCGCTTCCCCAACGGTGCCCCGCCGCCGGCGCCCCCAGCGCTGGAAGGCACCCCGGATCATCCAGGCCCCGCGGTGCCGCCGGGCTCACCATGTTCCTACACCCCACCGGCCAACGGCCTGCCCCGGCCGTGGAGCCCGCTGCCGTGCGCAAGCTCGAGTGTTGGCCCATTCGGTGACAACCCAAACGGCCCCAATTATCCGGCGCCCCTTGATATCCAGGCCTCGCCCGCAAATCCGAACGGTCTGCCGCCGACACCGGGTATCCCGATCGCAGGGCGACCAGGCGAGCCGGCGCCGCCGGTTCCGGGCGCGCCGCTGCCACTGCCGCCGAACGCGCCGCCGGGCGCGCGCACCGAAAACCTACAACCCGCCGGTCCGACACCGCCACCGTCGACATTCGCCCCGGGGCTGCCGCCGGGGCCCCCGGCGCTACCGGGTCCGGGTCTGCAATTGTCGCCAGCCGGGACGCCGCCGCTTCCGGGCAACCCGCCATACCTTCCGCCGGGATCGCAAATGGGAAGGGAATAACCGATGTCGACCGTGTTCAACATCCGCGACCTGCGGCTGCCGGGCGTCTCCCGCACCGCACTTATCGTCGGATCGCTGGTTGTAGTGCTCGGCATCATGGTTGGCGCCGTGGGCTGGCGGCTCTACGAGAAGCTAACCAACACAACCGTGATCGCTTACTTTTCGGATGCACTCGCGGTCTACCCGGGCGACAAGGTTCAGATCATGGGCGTGCAGGTCGGCTCGATCGACAAAGTCGAGCCGACCGACGACAAGACGAAGATCACCTTCCACTACGCCAGCAAGTACAAGGTGCCCGCCGACGCCACCGCGTCGATCCTCAACCCCAGCCTGGTGGCGTCGCGGACGATCCAGTTGTCGCCGCCCTACACCGAGGGCCCGGTGATCAAGAATGGGGCAGTCATACCGATCGAGCGCACCCAGGTCCCGGTCGAATGGGATGAGCTGCGTAACTCGGTCAGCCGCATCCTGCAGGGTTTAGGGCCCACGTCCAAACAGCCCCGGGGGCCATTCGGCGACCTGATCGAGTCGGCCGCTAACGGATTCGCCGGCAAGGGCAAGCAGCTGAATGAAACCCTGACCAGCCTCTCCGAGGCAGCGGCCACGCTGAACGACGGCCGCGGCGATTTCTTCACGATCGTTCGCAGCCTGGCGTCCTTCGTCAACGCGCTGTACCAGAACGATCAACAGTTCGTCGCACTCAACAGTGACCTGGCCGGCTTCACCGACAAGTTCACCAACACCGACAGGGAAGTGGCCAATGGGGTACGGGATCTCGATGCTCTGCTGGCGACTACCCGAAAGTTCGTCGACCAGAACGGCGAGGTGCTGGCTCATGACATCGACAACGTCGCCGAGGTGACCAACACGCTGCTACAGCCGGGGCCGCGCGACGGTTTGGAGACCGGCCTTCACGTGCTCCCGCATTTCGCAGCCGCAGTTGTCAACTTTTACGCGCCAGTGACAGGCGGCGTCACCGGCGCGGTGGCCTTACCCAACTTCGCCAACCCAATGCAGTTCATCTGCAGCACGATTCAGGCCGCGAGCCGGCTCGGCTATCAGGAATCTTCCGAGCTATGCGCGCAATACTTGGCGCCAATCCTGGATGCGATCAAGTTCAACTATCCACCATTCGGGTTCAACCCGGTCACCACCGCCAGCACACTGCCGAAGGATGTCGCCTACTCCGAGCCGAAGTTGCAGCCGCCACCGGGCTACAAGGACACCACCGTGCCCGGGATCTGGTCACGCGACACGCCGTTGTCGCATGGCAACCATGAGCCGGGCTGGATCGTCGCCCCGGGAATGCAAGGTGTGCAAGTGCAGCCGCTCACCGCGAATATGCTGACTCCTGAATCGTTAGCGGAGCTGCTGGGTGGCCCGAACAACGCGCCCCCACCCGCAGGCACCAACATGGTGGGTCCACCGAACGCGTACGACCAGACCAACCCGTTGCCGCCGCCGTGGTATCCGCAGCCAGGGCCACCGCCGGCTCCGGCACCGGGCGTGATCCCCGGTGATCCGGGGGGAGCTGTGGTGGGCGTTCCCGCGCCATCTCCGCCATCGGGCTTACTGCCGGCTGAGGCTGCCGCACCGTCGGGACCCGGCCAATGACGCGTTTGAGCAAGGTCGCGGTCATCCGCGCCGCCCGGCGCGGTCTGGCTCTGCTGGTAACCGCGGTGGTGCTGACGTCGTGCGGATGGCATGGTATCGCCAACGTGCCGGTGCCCGGTGGACCGGGCACCGGCCCGGGTCACATGACGATCTACGTACAGATGCCAAACACGCTGGCCCTCAACGTCAACAGCCGGGTCAGGGTCGCCGACGTCTGGGTCGGCACCGTGCGCGAGATCACTATGAAGGACTGGGTCGCGACCCTGACGCTCCATGTTGACAAGGCCGTGAAACTACCGGCAAACGCCAGAGCCAGGATTGGCCAGACCAGCTTGCTGGGCACGCAGCACGTCGAGCTGGCCGCTCCAGCGGATCCGGCACTGGACATGCTGAAGAGCGGTGACACAATTCCTTTGAAGAATTCCTCGGCCTACCCCACCATCGAACGGACGTTGGCCAGTATCGCGACGATCCTGCTGGGCGGCGGCATCCCGAATCTCGAAGTGATCCAAAACGAGATCTATAACATCCTCAACGGACGCGCTGACCAGATCCGCGAATTCCTCAACCGGCTCGACACGTTCACCGACCAATTGAACCGCCAGCGCAACGATCTCAACCGCGCCATCGATTCCAGTAACCAGCTGCTGGCCATTGTGGCTGAGCGCAATGACACCCTGGATCAGGTGCTCACCGAATTCCCTCCGCTGATCGAGCATTTCGCCAAAAAGCGCAATCTGTTCGCCGATGCCGTGGAGGCGCTGGGCCGAGCCAGTAAGGCGGCCGACGACGCTCTGGGCCCATCGCATGACCAATTCCACACCAACCTGCAATTGCTAGACCGGCCGCTGTGTGAACTCAGCAAAGCAGCCCCATACTTGTTCGGCGCGGTGAAGCTGCTGGCGGCCTTCCCATTCAACGTTGACAACGTGCCGAAGCTGTTTCGCGGTGACTACATCAACGCGGCGGGCGTAATAGACCTGACGCTTAGCGCGATCGACAACGTGGTGTTGTCGGGGACCGGTTTCTCTGGAGCACTGCGCGCGCTCGAGCAATCGTGGGGCCGCGACCCGAAAACTATGATCCCCGATGTGCGGTTCACCCCCAACCCGCACGACGCACCGAACGGACCGTTGGTGGAACGCGGCAGCGGGATATGCTGACACGCTTCATCAAAGTCCAGCTGGTGCTGCTGACGATCCTGACTACGAGTGTTCTGGTCGTACTCGGTTGGTACTACCTACAACTACCGGCTGTAGTGGGAATCGGTCAGTACACGCTCTACGTTCAGCTGCCCCGGTCAGGCAACCTGTACGCGACGGCAAACGTGACCTGTCGCGGCATCCAGGTCGGCAAGGTCACCGCCGTGGCTCCGACCGAGCGTGGTGTGCGGGCAACATTGAGCATCGACGACCGCTACAAGATCCCGATCGATGCCTCGGCGAATGTGCGCTCGGTGTCGGCGATCGGTGAGCAATATTTGGACTTGGTATCGACCGGTAACGCTGGCCAACACTTCACGAACGGCCAAACCATCACCAAAAGCACGGTGCCCGCCGAGATCGGCCCGGCGCTAGATGCCGTTAACCGGGGTTTAGAGGCGCTGCCGCGCGAAAAGATATCGGCGGTGCTCGACGAAACCTCGCAAGCGGTCGGCGGATTGGGGTTCGCCCTTCAGCGGTTGGTCGACTCCACGCAGGTGATCGTGCACGACTTCAGGGACAACCTCAACCCGGTAAACGACATCATTGCGCACAGCGAACCGATTCTGGACAGCCAGGTGACTTCCCGCGATCCGATCAAACGTTGGGCGGCCAACCTGAATACCATTGGCGCCCAACTCGCCCGGCAGGACCAAGCGCTGAGAAGCAGCCTCCAACAAGCCGCTCCTACAGCCGACTCGGTTACCGCGGTATTCAGCGATGTTCGCGATGCGCTACCGCAGACGCTGGCCAACCTCGAGGTCGTCATAGATATGCTCAAGCGCTACCACAACAACGTCGAGCAGCTGGTGGTGGCATTACCGGAAGTTGCGTCGATAGGAGAGACCGCGACAACGCTCTACCCCGGCCTGATCTCGCTGGACTTCCGGTTGTCGATAAACGAGCCGCCGGCATGCTTGACCGGATTCCTGCCCCCATCGCAGTGGCGTTCTCCCGCCGACACATCGATGGCACCGCTGCCGGCGGGCACGTACTGCAAGATCCCGAAGGATACCCCGGCCAACGTCGTTCGCGGCGCGCGCAACTACCCGTGCGCCGATGTACCCGGAAAGCGGGCGGCCACGCCGCGCGAGTGCCATAGCAACGAGCCGTACGTGCCGATGGGCACCGACCCTTGGTATGGCGACCCCAACCAGATCCGCAACTGCCCAGCACCGGGCGCGCGGTGCGACCAGCCCGTCGACCCGGGCAGTGTCATCCCGGCACCGTCGATCAACAACGGGATGAATCCTGCGCCCGCCGATCAGGTTCCGGGCACACCACCGCCGGTCAGCGACCCGCTGACGCGACCAGGCTTGGGCGCTGTGCAGTGCAGCGGCCAACAACCCAACCCGTGCATCTACACCCCGGCGCCGAACCCGACCGCCATCTACAGTCCGCAAAGCGGCGAGGTGACGACGCCCGACGGTACCAAGTACACGGTCGAAAACGGCAGCAACAACGGAGAAGGCGGATGGAAGGACATGCTGTCGCCAGCTGGCTGAACCGCTCCCGCGGTTCAAAAGGTCACCTATCTCCCCACGGGACATTGCCCAATCCCTTGCCGCAGCGAGGTCTAACCTGATCGCGCCACATACTGGGCGTCATATCAAGTTATTATCAACCGCGCTGCCATTCAACCTTGGCATCCACGGCCACACATTGGCGTGCACGAAGGAAGCCGGTGACAAGCACATTGGAGCAGGCTTTCCGTCTCGGCTGGCGGATATGACGCCTCGGATGCCTGAGGGCCGAAGCCGGGCATGTTCAGGCCGAGGCTCGGCGCGACGTGCGGCGCTGCGGCGATGGATTGTCTTGTGTCGGAAAGCCTGAGCGGTGCTGGGGGCTATTGAGAATCCGCTCACCCAGTCCGGCGACGGCCGCCTGGAATTTCGCGATGTCGGCCACGAGTGTGTCGTCGTCGGACAGCCAAGCGCGGGCGCTGATCTCCAACAGGGAGGTTAGCGCGGCGGCGATCACCGACGCCGCCGCCATGCCGCAATCACGTCGCGTCCTGCGCACTGCGCTGACCAATGCCTCCATCATTTCCGCGTAGGTTTCGCGGCGTAGGGCCTCGACGTTCATGCTGAGGCCATTGCTGTGTACGAACCAGACCGCGGCTGCGACTCGGTCACCATCGATCCACTTCAGCAAGTGCAGCGGCAGTTGACCCGGGGCGCGTTTCAGTGATGGGCTCAGATACCCAAATACCTGCTCCAGCAAGGCATCAGAAAAGGACGAGAGGCCCTCCAAGAGGATGTCTTCCTTGCTTGCATAGTGATAGTAAACAGCCGCCGCGGTCATGCCGGCCTCAGCTGCGATGTCGCTGACCGTGACCTGCGCTGACGAACGGCTCTGCAAGCGGACGGCCGCGTCGACCACGGCGTTTCGGCGTGACGGCCGATGTGCGGGCCGTTTCTTTACCACGTCTCTATAATAGAGGGACTAGTGGCACTTGGGCGGTTGCGCCCCAAGAGCAAAGGAGCAGCGGGCCGCCGATGAGCACTCTGCCGAATGGGTCCCTACCGCCGCGGCCGGCGCACCGACCCTCGCGCCGCCACAAGATCGTCGGCGCGGCGATCGACGTGTTCGGCCGGCAGGGCTATGCCGAAACGAATATCACCGAAATCGCAGCCGCAGCAAATGTGGCATCCTCTAGTGTCTACTATCATTTCGCGGCCAAGAACGAGTTATTCGAAGAGGCGATCAAGTCTGTCTACGAAAGCCTGGACAGCGCAGTGGAAGTCGCCCGGGGCGAGCACGAAGCCGGTTCTCGTGACGCGCTTACCGCTGTCATCGCCGCGGCTAACCGCTGGGTGGACGAGCATCCACTTGCTGCCAGGATGCTCTACAGCCAATTGCCAGGCATGACAATCGAATCGCAGCAGCTGCGTGAAGAGCACGAAGGCCGGCACATCACGGCTGCCTACGATTATCTGCGCCGTGGCTCACGAAAGAAAAGTAAATCCTCGGTGGCCCAGGATGATCCGGCGGCCACGCTAGCGGCCCGCACACTAGTTCACCTAATGATTTCCGTAATGCCGCTCCGACTGGAGGGCGGCCCGCTGAGCAAGCGATCCCGGACGGCGCTGCGCGAGTCCATGCTGGATGTCGGTTCGGCAATCATTTTCGGTCTGTAGTCGAACCCGGCGTACGCGGCGGCGCGGTGGCGGGGGTGCGCTACCCGATCACTACCGGGATGTAGCACGGTTGTCGATGCTGCCGAGGAGCAGGTTCTTCAGGTGAACGTCCGCACTGCGGCGTCCATGGAGTGATGAATCGCGAAGCTGCTTGTCCTGTGGCTCGGATAATCGGCGGGTTGTCGATGAAGACCTAATAACAGCAGGTTGGCGAATCGGGTCGTCGGCATCGTCTTCGACGGGGTGCGGGCGGGGTAGAGGGCCTAGCCGTTCTTGCACTCGGAATAGGCGAGTGCTAAAAATAACATTGGCACTCGCGACCGGTGAGTGCTAGGTCGGGACGGTGAGAGCGCAGTCCGTACACAACTGTGGTCGTCCGTCGCGGGCACTGCGCCCGGCCCAAGAACGTGTCACCCCCTAATCGGAGGAATCACTTCGCAATGTCCAAGATAATTGCGTACGACGAAGAGGCTCGTCGCGGCCTCGAGCGGGGCCTGAACGCCCTCGCCGACGCGGTAAAGGTGACGTTGGGTCCCAAGGGCCGCAACGTCGTCCTGGAGAAGAAGTGGGGCGCCCCCACGATCACCAACGATGGTGTGTCCATCGCCAAGGAGATCGAGTTGGAGGACCCATACGAGAAGATCGGCGCTGAGCTGGTCAAAGAGGTCGCCAAGAAGACCGACGACGTCGCCGGTGACGGCACCACGACGGCCACCGTGCTGGCCCAGGCGCTGGTGAAAGAAGGCCTGCGCAACGTCGCGGCCGGGGCCAACCCGCTGGGTCTCAAGCGCGGCATAGAGAAGGCCGTCGAGAAGATCACCGAGACCCTGCTCAAGTCGGCCAAGGACGTCGAGACCAAGGAACAGATCGCTGCCACCGCGGCCATCTCGGCCGGCGACCAGTCGATCGGCGACCTGATCGCCGAGGCGATGGACAAGGTCGGCAACGAGGGCGTCATCACCGTCGAGGAGTCCAACACCTTCGGCCTGCAGCTCGAGCTCACCGAGGGCATGCGGTTCGACAAGGGCTACATCTCGGGCTACTTCGTCACCGACGCCGAGCGTCAGGAAGCCGTCCTCGAGGACCCCTACATCCTGCTGGTCAGCTCCAAGGTGTCGACGGTCAAGGACCTGCTGCCGCTGCTGGAGAAGGTCATCCAGGGCGGTAAGCCGCTGCTGATCATCGCCGAGGACGTCGAGGGCGAGGCGCTGTCCACCCTGGTCGTCAACAAGATCCGCGGCACCTTCAAGTCGGTGGCAGTCAAGGCCCCCGGCTTCGGTGACCGCCG